>JAFZND010000119.1 GCA_017553065.1 Clostridia bacterium | reverse complement strand
TTCTTTTACTATTTTAAATGTGCCAAGTTCACTTGTGTTTTTTACATGTGGACCTGTGCAAATTTCTCTAGATACATCGCCAATGTCGTATACCGAAACAATATCTGGATAGCGTTCAATAAATTGATGCTCTGCACCTATTTTTACTGCGTCCATTTTATTCATTTCACGGCAAGATACAGGCAATTTTTGTTTAATCCACTCATTTACAATTCCTTCTACTTGTGCTAGTTCTTCATCTGTCATTTTATGGTCACAAGGGAAGTCAAATCTTAAACGTTCTGGTGTAATATTTGAGCCCATTTGATGACTTTCTGGTCCTAGAACTTTTTTAAGTGCTGCATTAAGCATATGAGTTGCAGTGTGCAAACGGGTAGTTTCGTAAGTTGTGTCTTGCAAACCACTCTTAAATTCGCCTTTAGCTACACCTTTAGATTTTTCTTGGTGTTCTTCAAATGCAACTTTAAATCCTTCTTCATCTACCAAGTAACCACGCTCAGCTGCCATTTCTTTTGTAAGTTCAATTGGAAAACCAAATGTATCATACAATCTAAACGATGCTTTACCAGAAATAATATTTTCTACTTTTTCGCCTGATTTTGCTGCAAATTCTTTGTGCTTTTCTATTCCAAAAAGTACCTTATCAAATTCTTTTAATCCTTGCTCTAATGCACGATTAAATTTGTCAATTTCTTTTTGAATCTCAGACAAAATATAATCTTGTTTTTCCACAAGTAGTGGATATGCCTCATTGTATACTTGAGTCATATATATTTTTGCAACTTCGCAAAGCTTATTTACATCCAAATTAATCTTTTTTGCATGGCGCACTGCTCTGCGCATAATTCTACGCAAAATGTATCCTGCACCCACATTGCTTGGTACAATACCATTTACATCGCCAATAAGCATAACAGTTGTACGCATATGGTCTGCAATAATACGCATTGACTTTGTAGTTTCTTCCACCTCGCCATATTTTACACCAAGTTCTTTCTCCAAGTAACTTAGCACACCTGCAAATAAATCTGTTTTGTAGCCATCTTTAATTCCATTTAAAAACATTAACATGCGCTCAAAACCAAAACCGGTATCCACATTTTTATTTTTTAGTGGCTCGTATCCTGTGGCAGTTTTTTTGTATTGCATATACACATCATTACCAATCTCTACATATCTGCCACATTTGCAATCAATATCACAATTTGGTCTGCCACATGGTGTATCTACTAGTGGGTAAAACAATTCATTGTCTGGTCAGCATGGTGTACCAACTGTTCCTTCTAGTTCCCACCAGTTATCTTCTTTTGGTTTAAAGAAAATATTTTCTTTCTTTACACCTAATTTTTCTAATAACTCGGCAGTTTCATTATCTTTTGGTACACTATCATTACCTTCAAACACAGTTGCACATATTTTGTCTTTATCCAAGCCAAATTCTTTTGTAAGTAATTCAAATGTCCATGCAGTTTTCTCTTTTTTGAAATAATCCCCTAAACTCCAATTACCCATCATTTCAAAAAAAGTAAAGTGACTTGCATCACCAACAGAATCAATATCCACAGTACGCACGCATCCTTGTACATTGCATAAGCGTGTGCCCATAGGATGTTTTTTGCCAAGTAAATATGGCATAAGTGGTTGCATACCTGCAACATTA
>JAFZND010000118.1 GCA_017553065.1 Clostridia bacterium | reverse complement strand
TTAGATAGTTACAAGGCAGGCGAAGAAATTCCACATGGTCAGTTACCTACTGTAACAACCTCAGTTGATTATACAATTGTAATTTATGGACCAAATGGCAAAGAATATAGTTATACAAAAACCGAGTATGAAACAGAGAGCTTTACATTTACACCACAAGTAAAGGGGGCATACACTTTTGTATTTAAAGCTGCAGCTGATGGCTCTGTAACACTTTGCGACAACATTACAATTAATGTTACTGAAGATTCATACAAAATTGAAAAGGTTGCAAATGACTATTGGGCATTACCAACAGAAGTTCCTACAGGTTCAACACTTGGATTATCAGTACCAAAACTTACCAAAAATGGTGAGAGTGTAGAAGTTGCAGAATTTACTGGTACAATTGATCAAACAACCGGCGCAGTAAGTGCTGATGCTACTGGTGTTGTAGTAACAGTTGTTAGACCTGGTAGCAATGGTAGTGTGGCACAATATCTCACAAACTGGTCTGCTGCTACAGCTAGTGTTCCTGCACATTACAGTTTTGATGCTGATGTTGCTGGCTCATACAGTGTAAAATATGACTACTATGTAGCAGGTAAAAAAGTTGCAACGATTGCAAAACAAACAGTTAGAGCACTTGCAAGCTATGATATAGATAGTCAATTTAAACTTGGCTTTAACTGGGTTGGTAGTATTGATACACTTGTGAACAAGGGTAATTCATTACTTGGCACAACACAAAGCTTGCCACAAGTAAACCCAATTAATAGCAAAGCAAGTACCACTGATGTTATAAATGCATACACAGAAGTTACAGTAACATATCTTGGTGGCGAAGGTGCAAGTGCAGAAGAACAAGCACTAGTTGGTACTGATGCAGCAAAAGAAGTTGTTACAAATTACTTGTACACATTTAAGTGGGTGGGTAGCTACAAACTAGAGTATGTAGTGAAATTACCTAACTTAGGTGTATCTTCATCCACATACACTACAGAAGTTAAGATTTCTAAGGATGCAACAATTCCTACAGCTTATCTTACAAGTAGTTATACTTGGAATGATGCAAAGAAAGTGGCTACTTTTGCTGATGGTAGCATTGATACAGATGCATTATCACAAGAAGAAATTATTAGTGCACTTAGCGACTATGACAAAACAAGTTTTGCTGGTGTATATGAATTAGATGGTACAGGCAATGCAACAGTTACTATTCCTGCAGTATTTGCAGTAGATAACTACGACACTCCATCTGCAATTCATATTGACAGAGAAGTATATCGTAAAGGTGCAACAAGCGATAAGTTACTTGTCATTGGTGAAGAAGGCAATGATATTACACAAGAAGTGCAATTAAAATTTGCTACAGAAGCAGATAGTGCAACAAATACATTTAAATATGGTGATTTTGTTGTTAGATATATTGCACGCGATCTTGCAAATAACACATCCAAAAACTACTATTACTATTTCTCAGTAAAGGCAAATGGTGAAGTAGAAGCAGGTGTTCCAACAGTTTACATGCAATACTTTGACAATACCAAAGTGGCAGTAGGTGATACTGTAAGCGTAACAAAACCTACAGCAGTTGATTATAAGAGTCAAGATAGCAATTTGGAAATTAGCACATACTACTATGTTGGCGAGCCAGTGGCAGATAATGCTGAGTTATTGACAAAAATTGGTGCAGGTGCAGTAAAATTAAAAGAATCATCACTAACTGATGGTAAATACTCCTTTGAAGTACCTACAGCAACAGCTGGCCAAAAATTGTATGTATTTGCTACAGCAAGAAATAATTATAATTACAGCAATCCTGGTCTTGTTGTGCGTACATTTAGCATTAAAGGCACATACACAGGCGATACTAATGCTCCTGAATTCTCAGTAGTGGGTGATGGTGTTCACACAACATATATGCAAATGCTTGGTCATGCAAATGAATATGATATAAATGGCGAGCCAACTGGACTTGATTATGACTCTATTCAACCAGATGGTACTGTAGAAGTAACCCCTGGCGTATTTAAAGCACCATTTGGTCAATCATCTGTTGTGTTCTTACCAAATGTAAAATTTGTGGAAACCACAACAAATGGCTTAAATGTATCTGTAAAACTTTATTACAATGATACACAAGATTACACAAAAACAACAACAGCAAGATTGCTAGTGCAACCAAGTGTAACAAAAACTGTTTCTGGTAATACAGAGACATACACAGTAAATGGTGGTAGTTTTGAAGCAACATATGCTGGTATGTACACAGTTGTGTACACAGCAACAGATGCTGCAGGCAACACAACATCCCAAGGTTATGGAATACTTGTAAATGATACAGTTGCTCCTACAATTGTTGTTGTAGACAAAGCAAAATTTGCTGACGAACATGAAGTTGGTAC
>JAFZND010000117.1 GCA_017553065.1 Clostridia bacterium | reverse complement strand
GTTCTATTTACTGATTGTGACACAATTTGATTTACTATCTAATTTACTTTTATTAAGCAATAGCAACAGAGCAAATATTGTTTGGTAATAATTACAAAAAAAGAACCCATACTGGGTTCTTTTTTATTTCATTCCCCTTAGCACCATGTCATTACGTTTTCTAATGTCATAGTATGCTTTGTCTTCGTCAAGCATCTTAGGAATTTCTAATTCGTGTACTTCCTTATAATTTATGTCGTACACATTTTGTAATTTAAATGCAGGTGTAAATTTTGTTCTTAGTGGTGGGTTTTTCATCATGTACACAATAAAGTCGCCACCAAGTGAGCCAAGTTCTGCAGGGTATATTAGTGGGCGAGTATCTTTATTGATAGCAGTTGTCGTATTTTTGCTATCTGCCTCTTTGCCCTTGCTAATTGTTACACTTTCTGTTTCAACAGTAATGTTGCCACAACGCTTACTAAATTCTTCCAAAGTATTCTGGTCGTTTGATGCTAGGAATATATGAATGTTGCAGTTGTCTTTTACAGTGCTTGCCACCTGGTCGCCATATTTTATAGTCAATTGTGCGTATGATTGAAGCACAAGCACAAACCAAATCTTTCTACTACGGGCAACAGTAATCATAGATTCAAAGTTTTCAATCTTAGGCATATTACCAAACTCATCTAGCAAGAAATATGTGTCGCGTGGAAGTGTGCCATTATGATCACGAGCAATATCCACAAGCATTTTATATAATTGACTTATAAATAGAGTTGCAATAGGGTAACGCGTTACTTTTTCATCAGGAATTTTAATGAAAAGTACGCTTGGCTCATCACAGAATGTGGTGAGGTTCATTTCGTTTTTACTGGTAGCATAGCATATTCCCATGTCAGAAAATAGGCCCATTCTGTCAGTAACTACACCCATATATGATTTTGCAGTCTTATCATTATTGGTTATTACTTGGTTTGCAAGTTGCACTGCCAAGCTTAGTGGATTGCGCCCTTGGAAGTATTCTTGCAAGGTACGCATTGGGTTGTATGCATCGTTATCTTTGATGTTCAAAATTTTACTTAGGGTATAAAAATTGTATTTATCTCTTGTCATGCCAAGTTCAGGGTTTTCGCTGTCTTCTAGCATAGCAAGCATTGTGCCAAGAATTAAATCTTTTGCACCACGCTCCCAAATAGGGTCGTTGTTGCTTTGAATTGGGCATAGGGTAGTTGCAATATCACGCAAATCTTCAAATGCCTCATTCTTTAATGATTGTTTCACACTTTTGATGTAGTTGTTTACGCTAGTTTTGTTGCCAAATGCAAATCCATCTAGTTCATACCACTCATCATAATAATTTTCGTCCACAAGTTTTAGAGAAGTTTGTCTTGGGTCCATGGCCCTGTGGACTTTTACTTTTTTGTATAATGTGTTTGCCTTATAGTTTAAATCGTATGCCCTAGTCATAGGGTTCCAGCATGTGCTATTAAATGGATTAGCAAGGTCAAACACATGCACTTTGTATCCGCGCTTTCTTAATTTTTCGTTGTGGTGATTATAAATCTCACCTTTTGGGTCTGCAATAACCATACATGGTCTTGCGTTTGTTTCAGATAATATTTGTACATATGGGTCAATCAATTGACTTGTTTTACCAGAACCGGTAGTACCAATAATCAATGTGTGAATTGGGTCATACATATTTACCTTTAGTTTGCCACCCACATATTCTGCTCTTATTGGTATGCCTGCCTTGTTTTTGTTGTGCAAATCGCTATATGTTGTGTACATGTACTTAGGATTGCTTTCTAGTTCTTTTAATGTAAGCCAATTTGTGTCGTAAAACTTTTTTACTCCGCCTTTTTCTTTTACTCTCGCACCACTATCTTTTGGTTTTTCCTTTAACATGCGTGTAAGTCTATATAGTAGGAGTAGTAGTAGGGCAAGCGCTGTAATTATTAAAAATGGATTACTGCTTAGCACATCTGTATCCCACACAAGTTCTTTTTTCACAATATACGATGCTGCCACATATGCTGCTCCAGCAACCAGCACAACTGATGCTAGCAGTATCAGCATGCGTTTAGCTAATTTTTCTACAAAACTTTTTTCCTTTTCGTCGTCTTTTGCCATGTGAATACACACACTCCTTCCATTATACTGATTATAGTATATAATTTTTATTTTTTTTAGTCAAAAGAATAAGGCAACTTTGTGATACACATATATTGTTTAACAAATCGTAAATTACAATGCATTTAAATATTTTTTTTACACAAAATATGTTGTGAAATTGTATCAGTTTTATATTTCGGCTATATGTAGTCACAATTACCATTTGTACACCCGGTAAAGTGGGTAATTTATGGCACAAATTTATTGTACTTTTATATATAAAAGTGTTGCAATTTGATATATTTTAAGGTATTATATTAATATAAGTACTAATTCTATATTGAACTATATGGGATAGTTTTTCGAAGGGGGATATATTTATGGCAATAGTTGCAGTAGGTATATTGGTTGCATTTTTAATCGTTATCCTTATGAATGTGGGCGGATTTATCTCACAGATTATGGGTACAATTTTATACGGTATTGCAG
>JAFZND010000116.1 GCA_017553065.1 Clostridia bacterium | reverse complement strand
TTACACCCGTAAGAGTAAATGTGAACAAACTAGACGAACTATCGTATTCAAATCCCAATTTATTTTTATTTGGGTCTGTGCTAGGTGTATTTGTTAGTTGTTGGTTCACCACATAGTTGGCATGGTCCACACTGCTATCGCCCATCATAATTTTTATTGTTCTGTGGCTAGCATATTCATTAGAAACAGAAACACCACCAAGGCTTTCTGGTGTAAGAACAATTTCATATTCACCAGAGCTATTTGGTGTGAGTATAATATCATCAGAACTATATGCACTACTATCTGGGTTCATGCTAATAGTTTGAGTATTTACAATATTTGCAACTTGAACAACTGTGGTTGCAGTAAGATGTGGATTGTCTTCACTAATTACCTTGATGGTAATGTATCTTTGACCATCCACAGTGGGATATATTTCTGAACCGTCTGGTGATAATGCTCTTGCATGTAACACAGAACCATCAAAATATGCATATCCTGTTTTGTCGCCATCTTCTACAACTTCAAAATGTAAATTTTTATCTGTTGTATCAAATGGATAGAACTTAACATAATTATTGGCATTAACTGAGAAATCTAGTGTTCCGCCAGCTTCTACGGCAAGATTGCTGGAATCTGTGAAACTAACATCTTTAACTGGCTTTACAACTTGAACATGAATCTTTTGAGTAAGGTTTCCTTCGGAAGAATGAATAACAATATCATCATTACCAACTTTTTTTGGTGTGAGTTTTAATGTGGTCGTACCATTTAATTCGCTTGTCTTTTCAAATTTAACAAAATCACTTATAGGCAATTCAATGGATTTGTTTATGCTTTTGTCACCACCTGAAAGTTGAACAGTAATATCTTTGGACTCATAATTGGATGTATTATCATCATTAGTGGTAATTTGCAAAACAATATTTGTCTCACTAACAGACATGTTGTAATTTTTGTATGGGTTACATGCCCAAAAAGAAAGTGCTGACACAAGTAGCACAAATATTGTTATAAATACATTCCTCTTTCTCATAAGTTTCTCCATTTGTCAATGCCTCTTTTGAATATATGTTCCAAGTCTAGTATTAGGATGCGCCAATATATTTCATCCTATGTATTATATATAAAATATAATACGCTTCATGGATATTATAATCACATGCGCGCACGCAAGTCAAACGATTTAAAGTTGACAACAAAAAAATATTTATTTTTTTTATAAAATCACACAACATTATTCAATCTACCATATAAACAATAAAAAAGCGCTTTATTTAGCGCTTTTTGCACTTTTGGGCAGTACTTAGTCCGCCACGAATATGCTTTTGCGAAAAGTTGTAGGCAAGTAACTTTGATAGTTTTGCATGTAACCTTTTATTAGTTTTTACAAGTTTGTGAGAAACGTAATTGTGCAGTGTACTTTTACCCACTCCAAAATGAATGGCAGCTTGCCTTATCGTACACTTGTTTTTTAACATGTATTTGGCATACAATTCTTCTTTTTTTAACACTTTAACACTCCATAAATAAATATCGTTATTAAAGTGTATGATTTAGTTTTGCCTATTATGTCAAAAAATGTAATAAATGCACAAAAAAAGGCGGTTTTACCCGCCTAGAAAAATTAATAATTATTTTGCTAATTTTGAATCAATTAACTTAACAATGTCTGCAACTGTTTTCAAATTTACTGCTTCTTCATCACTAACAGCAATACCGAAATCATCTTCAAGAGTCATTAATAACTCTACAACATCCAAGCTGTCAGCGCCTAGGTCTGCTATAACATTGCTTTGTGGAGTAATTTTGTCTGCTTTTACATTAAGTTGACTTGCTAAAATTTCTTTTACCTTATCTAGTGTCATAACTCCCTCCTTACAAACTACAATCTCATTATATGAATTAGAGTGAGCATTGTAAAGCGAATATACATAACTTTTGCAAAAAACAATTATTTATTTTCCAAATTCAGATATGCTGATGGGTCAATTTTTTTGTCATTTTCAAGCATTTCAAAATGCAAATGCGCACCTTCTGCTGCTTCACCTTTTGCACTATTTGCAACTCTGCCAATAATTTGACCCCCCACAACATTGTCGCCTACGGCGACATTTAACTCGCTATCAAGGGATGCATACTTTGTTTTTAAGTTATTTGCATGCTCAATAACTACCACTGTTCCATCCAAATATGTGCTGTAAATATCTACAACTTTACCAGAGCATGCTGCACACACATTGGCACCATTAGCTACACTAAAATCAATTGCCTTGTGCACTTCCCATTGATTTAATGTTGCATTGTATTGCAATGCTTTATCATCATAATTTTTTGTTATTGTAGCATCTGTTAATGGCAAATAAAATGTTAGTGCCGCAGCATTAGTTGGCTCAACGCTATTATTTATTTTTTCCTCATTAGAACCAACTGCAACAATGGTGATTATGAATGCAAGCACACCCACGGCAAACAACATTAAGTACCAATATTTTGCAAACCATGTAATTTTTGCTTTTGTATTATCACTTGTGTTATCCATATTTTCCCTCCAAAAATTATTATCAAAATAATATCCACATTAGTTCATTTGTATACATCAATATCCTTCAAAAATATATGGAATCCCTAAAACATAACTATCGCCATAGTCAGCAATCTCAGCTAACCCATTTGAATCGCCCCAATTAAACCAAGGCGAATAATACTTGCTCACCAAAATATTGCCAACAAGATAACTATTTACTTTTACAAATTCGTACTCACTCAAAAAATTATTTAACTTGCCATAATCATTATCTTTAATACTATTGGAAACTACACTATCGTTATTTAATAGATAGTCAACAATAACATAGTCACCACATTCAATACCTTTAAGCGATATATCTTTGGTTACCGTTTTGTAAACAGCGTCAGAATCAAAAGCACCAATTTTTGAATTTACATTACTAAGCCCCAAAACAATAATTACACATAGTGTCATTAAGACCAATATCTTTTTAATCAACTTTTCTCTCCCATAATATTAGTAAATTATTTACGCCTTTACAAAATGTTATACTGAGCAAATATTGTCACTTATTGTCAAAAAATATATAATTATTGCAAAAAAACATACACATAAAGTCATGTGACACATTTATAATAATTTCGACAAAAATATGCACACTAATAATATGAAAAAGTTTTTAATAATTGCATTAATTATTTCTGCACTACTAATAGTACCCAAAAAAGATGCATTTGCAAATGAGCAAATAACATATCTATCTTTTAACAAATTGCTCGCATATCCCCAAATTGCACTAGATGTCAAAAATAAAAATGCAGAAGATAATGACGAAAATCATTTAACACCTGATGAATTTAGTAAATCTCTTGAATCACTTTACAATAGTAATTATGTGTTAGTTAATATTAGTGATGAATTAAAAGATAAAAACAAAAAGCCACTTGTGCTATTTTTTCATAACTTAAACTATACATCTAGCACCAAATCAAATGGCTTTATTGATAAATTAATAATTGACAAATCTGGAAATATTGCCACATATACATCCAAACGCAGTATTAATGAGCGCATACGCACAGACAATGAATGCATACCACTACTAGAACAATTTATTATTACTCATCCACTATTTAGCCAAGATGGTGCACGCGCCACAATTGTACTAAATAATGATGACGGCATATTTGGATACAAAACAGCAAAATCAAATGCAACTAGTAAATACGATATAAAAAATGCAATCACAATTGCAAACAAGCTAAAGAAACTAGGGTACAAATTTGCATGTGAAGATTTCGAAATTAGTCAAAATTTAAATGAACTAAATTTCACAAGCCAACTAAATACATGGAACAATCACACAAGTAAAATTTGTGGCGAAACAAATATTTATATTAAAAATAATGAAAAAATTGATGATTTTAAGTTAAATTTACTTAAAAACAATGGTTTTTCAAAAATATTTGATAACAATAATACAATTAATGTGAGCGGAAAAACATTAAGGGAAAATTTAGAATTGCACAATATTTTGGATTGTGAAAATATATACAATCACGAAATTCGCAAAAAATTATATTACACAGTAATAAAAAAAGATAACGCAAAAGCATTATCTTAAATTTTTACTACTTAAATATTTATCGTTAAATTTGTTTCCAATTATAATATCATATATATGTACCAACATGCCTTGTGCAATATAAATATAATATGTAAACACTCTAAAGAACACCATTGCCCAGAAGATATATGTTTCTGGGAACATTGCAAAGAATAATGTTGTAAATGACAATTCGGCAACACCTGAGCCACCAGGTATAGGTATAAACATGGTTATTAGTTCGCAAGCATTATATAGTATAAGTATTGTAAAGTAACTTACTGTTGGATTTGGTACAAACATTAAGTAAATCAAATATGGAATCAATCCTTTTAATGCAATGATGCCAAATGATAAAATAAAACTTATAAGTGTAGTCCAAAAGCTTTTCATATAGTACTTAATACTTCTTTGATACTCCAAAATAGATCTCATGGAGTTTGCATACGCAAGTTCTCTACTCTTAACAATCTTAAATTTATAAGCAACGCCAATTAGCCACCAAACTACTTTTGGTGTAACTTTTTTACTTAATGAAATAAAGAATATTCCACATAAGAACATTATGCATATTACAAGTGTTACAATACTAAAAGATATAATTGTTTGGGTATTTGCATTAGAAAATAATCCGTTTACTATTCCTACGGCAAGCAAAATGGTAGATATAATGCAAAATGTTACTTGACTATAAATATATTTTGCTAGTGGCACAGAACTTGCCACACCACCTTTCACCCCGCGTGAATTTAGATAATATATTTGAAATGGTTGCCCACCAAAAGAAAATGGCGTAATGCAATCATAATACCTGCAAATTACAGTTGATTTAAACGACAAGGATGGGCGCAATTCACCTGTAGACCTATGAATAAGCACACTTGTGCGGATGCTATCACACATCATAATACCAAAGAATGCAAGTAATGTGAGCCACAAATATCTTTGCCTTATTTCAAGTGTTGTAATATCATGCACACCATAAGTATGTTGTTGCACAATTAAAGTAATTACAAGCACCAAAATACTAATTATAAAACAAACCAAATTAATTATCTTGCTTCTATTTGATTTTTGCTTTAATGCTTTTTGTTCAGTTTGTTTTAGATATGTTGATGTATCTTCCAAATTTTTGCCAGAATTATCTACAAAAAAAGTAAGGGATTCTTTTGCCTTGCCTGGTTTGTACACAACATTATTGAGTTGTTTATTTACTTTTTTTGTCATAGTTGCCACACACTCTTTATTATATCATACCACGATAAATCATATTGACCAAATCAAATTAGCCAAAATTGAATAAATAAAAAAATCCTAGTATAATTACTAGGATTTAAATTTTAGTTATTTCCACAAATCTTTGTATCTATTTTCATAGTACACAATCTTTATGCTTGCCTTTAATTGAGCAACTAAATTTTTAACTTCAGTATTGTAATTGCTACTTGTTGCAACCTTATCATACGAATAATCAAATAATGTTTTGTAACCATTTAGTTGGGTGGTATGTTTTGCCAACAATTCAGCAGTAATACTTTCTTCATCGAGTGCAACATTTTTTACTGCACCTGTATTCATAATAATATGGAAACCATAATCAGTTTTGCCAGTTGTAGAATTAGTATGTCCTGCAAACACAAGGCCACTCATATTGCCAGCACCATGGTTACCAT
>JAFZND010000115.1 GCA_017553065.1 Clostridia bacterium | reverse complement strand
CCATGCCCATGTGGTAGTGGTAAAAAATACAAGAATTGTTGTGGAAAAAATTAGTAAGGAGAATAAAATTATGAAATTCAAAAAAATAGTAGTAGTTGGTGGTGGTGTACTTGGTAGTCAAATAGCATTTCAAAGTGCATATTCAGGATACAAAGTAACAGTGCTTATTCGCAAAGAAGATAATGGCGAAGAAGTTATGAACAAATTAAATCGTTTGCATGACACATACCTTGAAACAATTAAGGTGATGAATACAAAAGTTGGCAAAGATGCAAGCGTTTGGGCAAATGGTATTGCAAGTTTAGAATCATTTAGCAAAGCTACTTGCACCACAAAAACAAATAAAGCGATGTCAAATATCACAATAGAAACAGACCAAGCAACAGCACTTAAAGGGGCAGATTTGGTAATTGAATCTATCACAGAAATATTTGATGTGAAAACTGCACTATATAAACAAATAGCACCTTTAATGGAAGAAAAAACAATTCTTGTAACAAATTCTTCTACATTACTTCCATCAAAACTTGCAAAATATACAGGTAGACCAGAAAAATTTTTGGCATTACATTTTGCAAACAATATTTGGCACAACAATATTGCAGAAGTAATGGGACATGACAAAACTGACAAAAAGTATTTTGATGAGGTCGTAAAATTTGCTGAAAGCATAAGAATGGTTCCACTTGCTGCAAAAGAAGAAAAATCTGGATATTTACTTAACTCAATGCTTGTACCATTCTTGTTATCTGCAATGGATATGGTGGCAAATGGTGTGGGTGATCCAGAAACAATTGATAAGGCATGGACACTAGGAACGGGCGCTCCTGCTGGCCCATTCCAAATACTTGATGTGGTTGGTTTAATTACAGCAAAAAATATTGTGTTACAATATCAAAAAGTTCCAAATATTTTTGACCCATTACTCAAAAAAATGATGTTACCATACAATTTTGATGGTATGCTACGCATACTTAATGAATATATTGATGCTGGCAAGTTGGGTAAATCAACAGGCGAAGGATTTTACAAATACAAAAAGTAACATTTGGAGAAAAACAAATGATAGAATTTTTGAAAAAAATTGTAAACGAAGCAACAAAACTTACTAACAAAACTTTTGAAGTACACGCAAAAGGTGATTTGGGCGATTTGGTAACTAATCTTGACTTGGAAATTGAAAAATTTTTAATTAGAAAAATGAAAGAGATTTACCCAGATTATGATATTGTTAGTGAAGAGTTTAATAGCAAAAAGCAAGTAACAAATAATTGCTTTATTATAGACCCAATTGATGGGACTATAAATTTTGCAAATGGTATTCCACTATGGGCAATACAAGTGGCATGTGTGCAAAATGGCAAAACAGTTGCAAGTGTAATTAGTTTACCAAAATTAAATGAATTATACTGGGCTGACAAAACTGGTGCGTATCTTAATGGCAAGCAAATTTATGTGCGCGAAATTGACACAAAAGATGCAATTTACACAGTTGAAGGTAGTAAACACTTAGAAATAATGCAAAACATGAGAGATTTTACCTATAAAGATAGAAGATTTGGCTGTGCGGGTGTGTCATTTTCATTTACTGCAGCAGGTAGGTTGCATGGTGCTGT
>JAFZND010000114.1 GCA_017553065.1 Clostridia bacterium | reverse complement strand
TTTTATTTCTTCAATAAGTTTTGGTAAATCTTGCAAATTACCTTGCAACTTGATTGAGTCATCAATTGCTACATACACTACTCCATCTTGCGATGTTATTACAAATTCTCTATCAAATGCACTACCACTAATTTGTGCACTAATGCCGTCTTCAAAATTTACAACTGCATGTGCACTAATTGTTGTATCCATAAAGGTTGCATTTATATCTGCACTAAATGATTTAGAATCCAATACATCTTTTATTTGTGATGCAATTGATATTATATCTAATGCATGATATTCGCGATCAGGGACTACCACGCAGTCATCTGTTGCATGAATAATTGTGTCTAATTGTAAGCCAGCAATGTTTGCACTAAACTCAATATTGTTTGCGTATGTGCCAACACTAAATGTGTAACCTAACACATTTGCCACAATATTTGAATCTTGCATAGATAAATTAATATCCAAACTACTCAAATCAAATTGTGCATCTACTTCAAATAAATCTAACAATTCACTAAATTGTGATTTATTAAGCACAATGTGTGCATCATCAATACTTAGGTAAATAAATTCATCTTTATATGTTGCTACAACATCAAAACCAAGTATGTTGCCTGTAACTTGTGCGCACACGCCATCTTCAAATGATGCAAGCACATTAAATAAGAATTGGTTATCTTCAAATTTTAATGTAATTGTGCCAGCAACTTTTTTGCTTTCAATTATTTGAGCAATACTATCTACATAAGGCAAGAAGTTTATTGCATCAATATATTGTTCTTCGTCAATCACTGGGACGGATGCGCAACCATTGCCTAGGGCAATCTCTGCATCTGCGCCACCAATTGATGCTGTTATTCTATTTAGTTTGCCATCTACTACATCAAATACTATTTCTTCGTTAGATTTAAGAATAACAACTACACTATTTTCTGTAGCTTGAACACTCTTTATCACATCTAGCGATAAACTAGTTACCATATCTAGCACTTGGTTTGCATTCACATTCACATCAATATCAATTCCAAATGATTTTAATGCATCCAAATATTTTTCATAATCTGCAAGTGCAACTTTTACTTTTACACCAAGTGCATCTAAATACACAAAACCATCTTTGTATTGAATATTCACTTTCACATCAGATGCACTAAGTGTGCCAAATGCGTTCATGTTTGCAAAATTGATAAATCCATCAAACACAATATTGCCGTATGCAATATGTGCATTCACATACAAATCTTTAGTAAGTGTATTGCTAATGCTTTCTACAATAGCAAATGAATCTGTGATATCCACATATTCATCTTGTGGTGCTTCCACCACTTTGCCATTATTTCTAGCAACAACATTTGCCTTAATCTTAATTACATAACCTTCAACTTCAATATCGCTAATTCTTGCAGACACAAGATTATACTGTGCATCTGTTGTAAGGTTGATTTTAATACCATTAAATTCTAAAGAAACAATGTATCCGCCTTCAATTTGTTGCACATCTGCTGCAAGTTCTGCAAGCGCTGATGTATCTAGAGTTGACAATTGTTTATCTAGGTCCATGCCTAATAAGTCTGCCACACTACTAATTGCATCCATTGCTGTTGGAACATATAGTTTATAGTTGCCGCCAAGCAAACTTAAATACAATTCGCCATCAATATATCTTGCTTGTGCTGTAATTGTATGGTCATTGTATGTGGCGTTCATATCTGCCGCCACCTTAATATCTGTAAGTTCTTCGCCAAAGTTTACATTTGCACCAAACAACACTTTTGCAAATGGCTCGCCATCTTTATCCACATCAATTGATGCTGTCATTTCAATATTTTCATTGTCTGTAATGCTAGAAATAACTTTTTCAATAGCGCTTGGCTCTGGAATAGTGAAGTTTAATTTGTTACCAGAAGAAAGAGTGGTAGATGTATTCATCACCATAAACAAAGCTACGCCAAAAGTTACCACAATATATGTGGCAAGATACACAAGTGTACGCTTAATATTAAATTTTTTGCGTTTCTTTCTCTCTTTCATCTTTTTGCCTTAATTTTTATTTTACATAACTAAACATTTCTGTTTGTTTTACTGTCGTATTTGCATTAAATCCGTATGCAATAATTTGGTAATTTTCTTCAATGTTTATTTCTACTAGTCTATAATGACTATCTATAACTACATGCAAATTGCAATAACTAAATACCGGGAAGTCATTTGCATTTGCTGTAGATTTAATTTCGTACATATAATTACTTACACCACCATACACAAAGTCGCCCGTTGCTTCATCAATGCGTATGTCTAGGCCAACATTAAATTCGTAATATGTTTCGCCATCTAAGTAATAATCATTGTGCTCGCTCACTTTCTTTTGCTTTACTTGTGATGCGCCTGTTGTTTGCACCGTCTTTGGAGTTACTATGTAATTGCACATATAATCAATGCCATTACCATATATATCACGATAGCCAGACAATGCTCGCAATTCTGCACTGCCCCATGTTGCGCTTGTTTCATCACTTGTTATTGCAGGATAGTATGTGTAAGTATCTTCACCAATGGTGTGTTCTGCTTTAAATGCAACTTTTGCCATGCTGGAATAACTTATTTTATCTATTGTTATCTTGCCATCTTTTCTTTGTTTGTGTGATATCAAACTTTGATTCACATTGATACCCATAGATTTTGCTGCAATGTTGCCGGTAATTTCTTTGTAAACATTGCCAGATGTATTTGTGTTGTATTCCGCCATCATAAATGCATATATTGCACTTACTTGGTTAGGCGTTTTGCCTGACACAACAGATTGAATCTTGTCTAGGTATGAAGATGGCAATTCACTATAATAATTAGGAATTGTTGTATCGCCTTCTATATCTCGAAGGGCAAGTTCGTTATATGAGTTTGTAAGCGCTACTAGTTTGCTTCCAGCAATATAGCTACCAATAAAGTATCCACTCACAACTGCAAGCACCACAATGACAACCATGTTGATAATAAATCTTCTTTTTGTCATTTTGCCACTTCCTTAGTTTTCTTACTAGATTTACCTAGTGACCACAAAAATCTAAGTGGCAATGTGGTAATTCGTGCAATTTGCCTTGCACTTACTTGGGTTACTTGCATAATCTCCAGCACAATGGTGGTAACAATATCTCTATTCAGTGTAACTACATCACTTGCTTTCACATTGTACTTTTTGTAAATGTATTCAGCAACTTCCTTATCACTAAGTTTTTTTGCTTGAACAAATTGTGCGCCATGCTCAGTCTTATGAAATTTTTCAAAAGACTCACTCAAGTTTTCAGTAATAAATGTAGCATCTATTAGTGCGTCATTAAAATATTCGTCGTAACTACTTACCCAGCTATCTTTTGTTTTTTCGTTTCCGGTGTAAATAAGTAAATTCACATTTTTAATGGCTTCCAATATTTCTTGCGTACATTCGTGTGCTTGGCTTAGATATCTATCATAGAATACCTTACCAATTCTGTATCGCAAGTTGTACTTTCTTGCAAAACTAACAGATATAGATTTTATAACTTTACTAATGTTGCCGTCATGTACATTTAGCACAAGGTATGCATCCTTATCAGTAATGGCATACGCATACACACTCACACCCTCTTTGTTTTTCATTACTGAATCAATAAAAAATTGCTTGCGAGTTGGGGACGAAAAAATATCTGTCCTACCACGCAACACAATTGTATAAGTATTAAGTTTGCTATATACTCTTGCTCGTCTTGCCATAAATACTTTGTAAAATTTCCCATTTTTCATTTGTACACTTTATGTGTACAATGCCACATTTTACTACTATATCATACACCTTTGACATATACATGTCAATGGTTTTTTGCTATATTTGTCCCCTTTGCAACGCTATATTATATTGTAGAATTTTGTCGAATATTACAAAAATTAAGTTCTTTTAATTTTTAAAAGCACCAAATATAGGCGTTTTCTGTGTTAATTCATATATTAGTGGCGCCACAATAGTTAAAAATATATTTCACTATCGCTTATTCGTTTGTGAAAAATTTAAATTGCAAGTATAATAAAAATATGAAAACTTTGAATGAATGGAAATATGAAATTGCATTTAATAACGAACGTTATATAGATGCAAAAAATTACACATTACTTTTAAAACCACATGAAAAAGCTGTAATGGATTTACAGCTAGAGTTTTATCGCAAGCATTTTTCGTTTGATGCACTACTTAATAAACTTCGCACAGCAGATGAACGCAGGCAATCCACCCTACTACTTGTGGCTTGCAAAAATATTAAAAATATTTTGCATACTCCAAGTATACTAAAGCAATATTACCTAAAAATAATCAATAACGAATTGCCAAAATACAAAAATACGCTTGTAGCAATTTTGAATGAATCAATTAAAAAATCAGGCAAATCTAACCCAAGCAAAAAGTTATACAAGGCAATTCTTGGCTCGTACTATGGCGTAACAAAACGCAAAATGAAAAAATATGCAAAGCGCAAAATGGAATTTGTGCCACTTAGTCAAAAATTAACTGAGTTTAGTTACATCAATCAAGTGCGCGACATGGAAAGATTTTTTGTGGCAGATGATGTTGGACAAGGAATTTTTGGTAAATACACCTTGTACAATACACAATTTGCATATAACAACTTATTTGGTCTTGGTGAATATCACTTTGAAAAGCCAACTACCGGAACAAACGATTTGTTTGTAATCAATTCAAATAATTATGCATTGTCTATCAATAAATTAAATCACATGATTTATTTAAATTTGTATCCTGGTAAAGGTCACTTTTTGAATAGTGTATACAGCAAATCTCGCATTACTTGCTTTGACCTTGGTGCAACATATCTAATCAATGGCTGGTCACTATTTACAATGTGGCATTACAATCAAAACACTTACACGCGCAACCTAAAAGCAATTGGTGGCAAAGTGGGGCAAGCATTCCTTGGTGGTAACTTTGAAAAAGGATATATGCGAGTGTACAATTTCTTGCTTGGTATGCTTCCAAAAGATGAAGCAACCAAATATTTAATTCTCATGACACAATATCCTGGATATTTAGAGAGTTATTTGTTTGGCGCAATAGCAACCGAAGAGAGTATCAACAAGGGCTTTGCAAGTTCTCCACTAGGATTACTCAGTGCATACAAAAATGTAAATCTTGGTGATTTCTTCTTTGAATACAAATAAAAAACACCCTAAACATAGGGTGTTTTTTGTTTTTAATTTAATTCAAGTGTTTCAATATATGTCAAAAGTTCATGTTGTTTTGCAAGTGTTGTAATTTTGTATTGTGGTACTGCTGATGAACCAGCAACTGATGTGCAAATATACACATTTACATTTGCCAAATTATTACTATCATTGCCAATACTTACCACAATTGCATTAAATGTAATGCTATTGCCACTTGAGTTTTTATATGTTTCACATTTAAATGTGAGTGTTTGTGTGTTACTAAATTTAAATGCAACGTATGTGTTTTCACTATTGTTTAGTGTTAAAGTTGTAGAATAACTTTCAATTGTTGGCTCGGCGCCAAGTGTTCCTTCAAATAATGAAAGTAACAAATTTTCTTTACTTGACTTTTTGTATAATTCTACAATTTTGCCATATTCTTCTGAGTCAGAAAAATATGAGTTATTTTTGCCATTATGATAAACAGTAACATTGCTTATAGTTCCATCTGCTGAGTCATACACTGCATCATAATATTGTTTTGGCATTACTGCTAGAACTATTGTTGCTGTAACCAAAAGCACAATTATTGCGAGAATTATTATTGCAAATATTTTTCTACCTTTACTCATTATCTATTATCCTTTTTGTCTTCTTTTTGTTCGCTCTCTTCTGGCTTTTCTTCTTTTGGTTCTTCCTTTTTTGCCTTGCCTTGTTTTTTTAGAGCTTCTTTGTTTCTTTCAAACTCAAGTTCTGCACGAATTTTGCGAGTTTCTTCTTTGATTGCTTCCAATTCTTTGTTACTAATTACACCTGCGGCATTAAGTTCGGTTGCTGCTTTTTCTTTTAGTAATTGCATTTGCTCTGCACGAAGCAATTCTTCTTCTTTGCGAATTTTCTCTGCTTTGTTCTTGCGAGCTTTTTCTTCACGATTGATACGTTTTATAATGTCTTTATATTCCTTGCCTGCCATAATTTCGTCTACTTCTTTAGTGTAAATTGTCTCTCTTTCTAGTAGTAGGCGTGCCATTTGGTCAAGTTTATCCTTATTTTCTTCCAAAAGTTTGTATGCGCGTTCATAATTCTTATCCAAAATCTTTTTGATTTCGTTATCAATTACGCCTGCTGTTTGTTCGCTATAAGTTACTTGTGTTTGGTAATCACGACCAAGGAATACTTCACTGCCCTTACCATAATTTGCAAAGCCAAGTTTTTCGCTCATACCCCATTCGGTTACCATTTTTCTTGCAAGTTCGGTTGCGCGTTGAATATCATTTGATGCACCTGCAGTGATATCGCCAAATTGAATTGCTTCAGCAATTCGTCCACCCATCATCATAGCAATACGATTGTTTAGTTTGTTTAGTGTAAACAAATCTTCATCGTCTGCAGGGCGTGTGCTTGTGTATCCACCTGCCATACCACGAGGAATAATGGAAACTTCATGAACTGTGTCACCACTATCAAGAAGTTTTGCAAGAATTGTGTGACCACTTTCGTGATATGCTGTAAGTTCTTTTTCTTTTTGTGTTACAAGTCTCGATTTCTTTTGTGGTCCCATTATTACTTTGTTAATACCTTCTGTGATATCTTCCATAGTAATTACCGGAGCACCTTTGCGTGCAGCAAGTATTGCGGCTTCATTTAGGAAGTTTTCAATATCTGCACCTGTAAATCCAGATGTTAATCTTGCAATTGCTTGGAAATCTACATCTGGTGAAATTGGTTTATTTTTTGCGTGTATTTTCATAATGCCTTCGCGACCGCGAACATCTGGCACATTTACATATATTTGTCTGTCAAATCTGCCTGGACGAAGAAGTGCAGGATCTAGTACGTCTGCTCTGTTTGTTGCGGCAAGCACAATAACACCTTCGTTTGCTTCAAAACCGTCCATTTCTACTAGCAACTGGTTAAGAGTTTGCTCTCTTTCGTCGTTACCGCCACCAAGACC
>JAFZND010000113.1 GCA_017553065.1 Clostridia bacterium | reverse complement strand
GTAAAACATGTAGAGACCAAATCAACCAAGTATGATGAAGGCGATATTCAAGTTTTGGAAGGGTTGGAGCCCGTAAGAAAGCGTCCTGGCATGTACATTGGTAGTACTGATGTAAGAGGATTGCATCATCTTATTACAGAGATTGTGGACAATAGTATTGACGAAGCACTTGCCGGCTATTGTGATACAATTCAAGTTATATTAAATAAAGATGGCAGCTGCACCGTTATTGATAATGGTCGTGGTATTCCTTGCGGTATTCACAAAACAGAGCACAAGAGTGCTGTGGAAGTTGTTCTTACCAAGTTGCACGCAGGTGGTAAATTTGGTGGCGAAGGATACAAAATTTCAGGTGGATTGCACGGCGTTGGTTTGTCTTGCGTAAACGCACTTAGCAAATGGCTAGAAGTTATTGTTTACCAAAATGGTAAAGTTCACGAGCAAATGTATCGTAGAGGCATTCCACAATTTGACTTAAGAGTTACTGGTGACACCACCACAACAGGTACAACAGTTACATTTATGCCAGATGAAGAAATTTTTGAAACACTTGAATTCGATTATCAAACTTTAAAAAATAGATTTAGAGAAATTGCATTCCTAAATAGGGGACTTACACTATCAGTGGAAGATAGGCGTGGCGAAGAGTTGGTAAAGGATACATTCCATTTTGATGGCGGAATTGTTGAATTTGTTGACTATTTGAACAAAAACAAAGAAGTTTTGTTCCCAAATGTGATTTATGTGGATGTAACTAAAAATGATTGTGAAGTAGAAATTGCATTCCAATTTAATACCGGTTACAACGAAATTATCAATAGTTATGCAAACAATATCAATACCGAAGAAGGTGGTACTCACCTAGATGGATTCAAGGCAAGCTTAACCAAGATAATAAATGACTATGGTAAACAAAATAGAATTTTGAAAGAAAGTGAAAAATTATCTGGCGATGATGTGCGTGAAGGTCTTACTGCAATTATTTCTGTAAAGCTACATGATCCACAATTTGAGGGCCAAACAAAAACAAAACTTGGCAACAGCGAAATGCGCAAAATTGTTAGCGATGCCATGACAGAAAAATTTGGCGAATTTTTGGAAGAAAATCCTGCATACGCACGCGAACTTGTGCTAAAATGCGTAAATGCATCAAGAGCAAGAGAAGCAGCACGCAACGCAAGGGAAAATCAACGCCGTAAAGGTGTGCTAGAAAGCACAACACTTCCTGGTAAACTTGCAGATTGCACAAATAAAGATAGAACAAACAGCGAAATTTATATTGTTGAGGGTGATAGCGCTGGCGGTACTGCAAAACAAGGTCGTGATAGGCGCTTCCAGGCAATATTACCACTTCGTGGTAAAATTCTTAATGTTGAAAAAGCAACATTGCATAGAGTGCTCGAAAGTGGCACCATTAAAGATATGATTACTGCATTTGGTTGTGGCATTAGTAGTGAGTACAACGAAGAAAAACTTCGTTATGACAAAATTATTATTATGACAGATGCCGATGTTGACGGCTCGCACATTAGAATACTATTACTCACATTCTTCTTTAGATTTATGCAACCACTTATTGAGCAAGGTCATGTGTTTATTGCACAACCACCTCTATATAAGGTAGATTACAACAAACAAACATATTACTTCTATAGCGACGAAGAATTGAATGCAAAAATGGAAGAATTAGGTCATCCAAAAGTAACACAACAACGCTACAAAGGTTTGGGTGAAATGACAGCTGACCAATTGTGGGAAACAACTATGGACCCAGAAAAGAGAATTCTATTAAAAGTGACAATGGAAGACGCAATAGAAGCAGACGAAATTATTACAAAACTTATGGGTGAAGATCCTGATATTCGTAGAGATTTCATTGAAAAGAATGCAAATCTCGTAAAAGATTTGGATGTATAGGATAAGGAGTGGTAAACAAATGGATAAAAATCAAATAGATGAAATTATGAATAAAATGGATAGCCACAAAACCTTAGATGTACATCTAAAGGAAGAAATGGAAAAATCCTTCATTGCTTATGCAATGGCCGTAAATGTTAGCCGTGCAATTCCAGATGTGCGCGACGGATTAAAACCTGTTCATCGTAGAATACTTTATTCTATGGGCGAAATGAATTTGTTTAGCGGTAGCCCATACAAAAAGTGTGCACGTATCGTTGGTGACACCATGGGTAAATATCACCCACATGGCGATGCAGCAATTTATGATGCGCTCGTGCGTCTTGCACAAGATTTTTCAATTAACTGCCCATTGGTAGATGGCCATGGTAACTTTGGTTCTGTGGATGGCGATAGCCCAGCTGCTATGCGTTACACAGAAGCACGCCTTTCAAAAATTGCAGCAGAAATGCTTGCAGATATTGATAAAGAAGTTGTAGATATGTATCCTAACTTTGACGATACAGAAATGCAACCGGTAGTGCTTCCATCCAGATTCCCAAACTTGCTTGTAAATGGTTCTGATGGTATTGCTGTGGGTATGGCAACAAATATTCCACCACACAATTTGGCAGAGGTTATTGACGCCACAGTGGCACTTATTGACAATAAAGATATGGAAATAGATGATTTGATGCATTATCTTCCTGCCCCAGATTTTCCAACTTATGGCAAGATTATGGGCAGACAAGGCATTAGAGAAATGTATCAAACAGGTAAAGGTTCTTTTGTAATTAGGTCAAAAGCAGAAATTGAAGAAATGGCAAATGGCAGAGAAAGAATTGTTGTTACCGAAATTCCATACCAAGTAAACAAAGCAAAACTTATTATTCAAATTGCCGATATGGTAAAATCAAAGCGCATTGAAGGCATTAGTGACATTCGCGAAGAAAGTGACAGAGAAGGTATGCGCATTGTAATAGAAGTAAAGCGTGAAGCTAATGCACAAGTTGTGTTAAATATGCTTTATAAGCATACACAGATGCAAGTAAACTTTGGTGCAATTATGCTTGCCTTAATTGACGGCGTGCCAAAAGTATTGAACTTAAAAGAAATTCTTACACACTATATTAAATACCAAAAAGAAATTATCACTCGTCGTACTCGTTTTGACCTAGATAAGGCAGAACAACGCGCACATATATTGCATGGTTTAGTAATTGCACAAGCAAACATTGACGAAGTAATCAAAGTAATTAAACATAGTGATGATAAAAATGATGCATTAGAAAAACTTACTCAAATGTTTGAACTTAGCGAAAAGCAAGCACAAGCAATTCTTGATATGCGTTTGCAACGCTTAACAGGTCTTGAAGTGGAAAAACTAAAACAAGATTTAATTCAAGTAGAAGCAGCAATCAAAGAGTACAATGAAATTCTTGCAGACGAGTCAAAAGTTCTTGCAATTATCAAAAATGATTTACTCACAATAAAAGAAAAATATGGCGTTCCACGCAAGAGTGAAATTACACTTGACTATTCTGATATTAACATTGAAGATTTAATTGAAGAAGAACAAGTTGTAATTAGTATGACACATGGTGGATATATTAAACGACTACCTGTGGAAGAATACAAAGCTCAACACCGTGGTGGCAAGGGCGTAATTGCACACAAAACAAAAGAAGAAGATTTTGTGGAAAATATCTTTGTGTCATCCACACATGATGACTTACTATGCTTCAGTAGCAGTGGTAGAGTGTATCGCATGAAAGCATACGAAATACCAGAAGCAATGAAGAATAGCAAAGGTAGAGCAATGGTAAACTTGCTTGAAACAGACCCATCAGAGCGTATCACGGCAATTATCCATCTTGAAAAAGGTATGGAAATGAAAGGATACTTGATGATGGCTACACGCAATGGTTTAATTAAGAAAACAGCACTTAGCGAATTTGAATCTATCCGCAAAAATGGTAAGATTGCAATCAAATTGCAAGAGGGTGATATCTTAATTAATGCATATGTAACAAATGGTGATAACGAAGTTATCATGGCAAGTAGCGAAGGCAAGTGCATACGCTTCCATGAAAACACAATTCGTCCAATAAGTCGTGAAGCACAAGGTGTGCGCTCAATTAGATTATCTGAAGGCGAATACATTGTGGATATGGCAATAATTATACCTGGTAGCGACATGCTAACCATTAGCGAAAATGGCTTTGGTAAACGCAGTGATGCTGACGAATACAGAGTACAAGGGCGTAATGGTAAAGGTGTAAAAGCTGGTATATTTACCGAAGAAACAGGTAACCTTGTGAACTTAAAACAAGTTACTGATGAAGACGATGTAATGCTTATTGCAGACGATGGACAAATCATTAGAATTGCAGCAAAAGAAATTAGCAAGATTGGACGCAACACCAAAGGCGTACGCGTAATGCGCACAGGCGAAAAATCTAAAATTGTTGCAGTTGCAATCACTCCACACGAAGAAGTGGAAGAAGTTGAAGAGGTTGAAGAAGTGGGCGAGCAAGCACCTGCAGAAGAATAAAAATAAAAGGCCACTATCATAAAAGATAGTGCCTTTTTTTGACTAACACACCAAAAATATTATATACTATTTAATGCAAAGGAGATAAGTATGCTATTACGCAGTGTGGCAGACAGCCAAGAAAAAGAAGTGGAATATTATGTTGGCTTAGGTATGGATAGAGAAAGTGCTGAAACACTTGTGTTTGGCTCGCCGCTTACTGAAGACGAACGAAAAAAAATTAAAAAAGAATCAAAAAAAGACGACAAATAAGTCGTCTTTTTTACACATTAAATCTAAATAACATTACATCACCATCTTGCACAACATAATCTTTGCCTTCGATACGAACTTTGCCTAGTTCTTTTGCCTTGGTGTAACTGCCAATTTCTACAAGTTCTTGCCAAGGTATTACTTCGGCACGAATAAACCCTTTTTCAAAGTCAGTATGTATTTTGCCTGCAGCTCCTGGTGCTTTTGTTCCTTTGGTTATGGTCCATGCACGCACTTCTGGTTCGCCTGCAGTAAGGTAACTTATAAGTCCAAGTGTATCATAGCCAACAACAATCAATTTTTCAAGGCCAAAAGTTTTGATTCCAAGTTCTTCTTTAAATAAATCAAATTCGTCTTGAGTTAGTTGACTTAGTTCTTCTTCCAATCTTGCGCAGATTGTAACTACTTGTGCACCTTCTGCTGTGGCAAATTCTTTTACTTTGCGTACATTGTCAATTTGGTCTTCTACTTTGTTTACATCTTCATCAGAAATGTTTGCACAATATATCACTGGCTTTGATGTGATTAGGAAAAAT
>JAFZND010000112.1 GCA_017553065.1 Clostridia bacterium | reverse complement strand
GTACTATACAGATAGCAAGGCAACAGCATATCATTTGAAAAAGGCATACACAAAATTAAATGTTGAAGATTTATCTGGCAATGAAACAGATTTTCTTGCAGGCAAATATAGCATTGCAAGTAAGCATGCATCAAGCCAAGCTGAAGAGTTGCTTAAATATGTTGTTGAAAAAGAAGATTTTGAGGCATTCGCAAGCAATGGTATTATTAAACCAATGACAAAGGCAGTAACAAAATCATGTTTTGATGAATCATTTACTGGTAAAAAGTGGAAATCTGAGTTTAGTGTTGATGATGTGCTAGAAATGGCAGCAGCAATTTCAAATATCCAATACAATGCAAAAATTGTAGAAAGAGTGAATAAGAATTGCGAAAAATTCTGCAATGTATTTGATTATGCAAATGAAGTGCTATCAGTTAAGGACGCAAAATGGGCACAATCCTCAGATGTAGTAAGTTTAGTAAAATGTATGAGTGATGAAAAAACTCAAGAAGGTAGCAAAAAGACAATTTATGGTATGCTTACCGAAGTTGCAAGATTAGCAGGCAGACCACAAACACGTAACGATTATAGTGCAAAGACATATTTTAGAGATTTTAGAACAAATTATCTTGTGAACGAAAGCGTTATTACTACAACTGCAGATTTGGATAAAGCAATTAGTGGACTAAAAGAACACACTGAGCAATATCCAGAAGCTGTAAAAGCAATAGAATATGTTAAGACACTTTCATATTCAGATGAAGTGAAAGCAAACGTAATTAAAGTTATTGAAGAGCGTGGAAATGTTAAATATGTTTATAATGGACCATATGTACAAAGATTAGAGCGCATTCGTGAGATTGTGGATTCATTTGAAACATTTAATGGCATTTTGGGTACCACATTCCCTAAAGAAAAATCATTTGAAGCAATTACAAAAGATTTGGAGAGTGGTGATCTAACTAAAACTGTGAGAATGTTATCATACAAAGCTGTTGGCTATTTGTTTGATACAGATGATGTGGAAAAGGCAGAAGAAATTGAGGCATTACTTCAAAGATTACAATCACTTAATAAGTCAAAAGGTAATGTTGTAACCAAATGGGATGCTAAGAGTGCAGATTATCTTGCAAAAGTAAGCTTAACACTTGTGGATGAATCAAATCCAAAATCTTGGAAATCTGAAGTAAAAGTAATTATTGCAGAATTATCAAGATTAGCAGTTGCAGATAAAGAATTTACAGAGGAAAAGGTAGAACCTGTGGAAGAAAAAGTATTAAGAGAAGGTAAAAAAGTAGTTGCTCCTGCAATTACAACAGCAATTTTTGAAACATCACAAAAACGCGTATCTAATGGTAAATATCATTATGTATGGCCATGGGGCAAAGGTGTAAAAGTTGCTTATGTGGAAGATACATTCCGTGCAGGACACAAAGAAATCAGTTCATTATATAAAGCTCTTGAAGAAATTGGCAAAAAAGTAGAAGGAATGAATTTTGATTATAAAGATGCAGCACACGGCACACAACTTTCTATTAAAGGCAAAACAAAAAATATGCAAGCTATTTTGGAATCAGTTCATAATATTGGATTCAAAAATGACCCTGCATTTAAAGAACAAGGTATTCAAACATACTTGAATAAATATGAAGGTGAAATTGTTGATAAATACAGAGACAAAGGCCTACATACAAAACTTGGTTATTATAGTGAAAGAATGCAAGAATATGCAGCTGAAGAAAAACTTGGTGAAATATTGCTTGGCAT
>JAFZND010000014.1 GCA_017553065.1 Clostridia bacterium | reverse complement strand
ATATACACCGTATATTACATTGATAATGCAGATAGACAATCAAGTGGAATTTCTGATCCAGGGACTTCTTCTGATTTTGCAGTAACAGCTCCAGTGCAAGTTGAACGCACAAATCTTATTGTGGCAAACAGCTTCTATATTGGATTTGAAACTATCACAAATGCAGGAGACGCAATTTCATTTGATGAAAATCATGCAAAACTATTAACTTATAATAGTGGAGCATATTCATATTATAACCATGGCACAGGTACAAGTTATGATAACTTGCTCTCTTATAACATTACACTTTTGCAAGATGTAACAAAGAGAATGCTTTACATGGCACAAACAGATGAAGTAGTTGTTGCAAATGGCACAGTGCTACTTGAAATTGATAGTACTCACATTCACGATATCACAAGCAAATTGTGCACAACTCAAGCAAATTACTCAGTATATGATGCAACAAATGCAACTGCTACCGATGATGGGTATGATGCAGAAGATTTTGCTGTAGATCCATTCCCATACAATTACTATTACAACACAAGTGTATTTGATTCACATCCTGTAGCATTTGCCTCATCCCCTACAAAGAGTGGCAAATTGAACTTGGTATATGAAGTTGCACCAAGTGAAATTGAATTAAGAGCAACTCCTGCATATGCACTAAATAATGATAATAGAGTGGTTGCCCTTGGCATTACCATTGATACAAGCACATTAAAACCACAACCTGTAGAGCTTAAAGATGTAATCATTGCAACTATTAAGCCAAACTTTGCAGATAGTGAAAAGTTTGCAATAACTATAGATGATGCTAGTGTGGCAAAATATGAAAATGGTGTGATTACCCCAGTTGCTCCTGGTGTGACAAAATTAAGATATACTAGTATCCTAGACAAAAACATTTCTGGTTCTATTGACCTTGTGTTATATTATGCACCAAATACATTTGAGATGTATGACATGAATGGCTACAACATAACTGATGATATGAATGTAGTAAAAGGATACATAACAAATGTGATATCCAATGTATATGCAACATACACATATGTGTTAGATAAAGAAACGAAAACAAAAACATACACCAATGAAATTAATGGTGTAAGAATTTATAGTACTGATTCAAATTTGGACAAAGTATTGTTCAATAATACTCAATTTGAGCCAGGAGTAGAATACAACTTAGATTCTTCATTTATTGCAGTAAAAGGATTAGAAAAAGGTCAAGTTGTTGCAGAATTTACACCTTATGTAAAAGTTGGTGATTATACAATTTACTTTGAATATCAAGCAAAAAGCATTTCATTTAATGTTGTTCTTGGCAACTTTGAACTTACAACTCCTACAAATGTGACAATCAACCCAACATCCACAGTGCAATTTGCAATATCTGTACGCACAGATAATGTGGATGAAGAACATGATGAGAATAGCTTAAGCATTGCAAACGTAAGAACAAGTACACCTAGTTATGCTCAAGATGTGAATGCTGAGCCAACACACAACCAAGTTGTTTATACAGTATTTAAAGGTTTGAGTGTGGCAGATATTCATTCTGATCAAAACCAATCAACATTGTTTGATAATTTAATTGATATTGTGCATGTAAGTTCTAACAATGAACATACTGAAGATGATCAATATATTCGTTCATTCAATTTTGAAGCAAACATTAACCCAAATTGCTATGATATGATTACATCAACCATAGTTTACAGGGTGCGTGTTCAAATGCTTGCAAGTGATGGACAAGTGATTACATCCTACTTTAATATTACTGTAATTCCACAAGAATTAAGTTCAGTAATTCTCACAAACTATGCACGTCTATACTATGATGATGGCAGAAATGTATCTTCTAACACAGAAATACAAAACGATGCAATTTCAATGTACAAGTATTCTTCAGATACACTTGTACCTGGTTTCTCAGCATTAATGCAAATAGACCTAAATCCATGGTATGGTATGTTTGACTATATTGATGTAACATGTGAATCATCAGGCATTGTATTTGATCAAATGATGGAAAATGAAAATCTTGGTGAATATAGCACCATGGTATCATTCCCAAATTATGCATTAATTCCAAATGGTATAAGACTTACTCAAAAAGCATCACATACATTAGGTGCAGATGGCTTTGACTTTGACGGTAGAATGTTTGTACGTATCAATGCAAGCAGTTCACTTATGAATGGTTATCAAACAGTGGTAGTAAAATGCTACTTAAATGATGGCACACTTGTATTTACCCAAAGCAAGTCTTTACTTGTAGTAGAGGCACCAAGAATTGTGCTTACTACAATGGGCGGAAATGAGAATGACAACAATAAGAGTGGTGTAATTGCTACTGGTACAAGTGTTCAATTTAATGCAAAATTCTATGGTAACCCAGATTATTGGAAAGTAACATCAATTGCAGGCCTATCAATTGTAGAAGGCACAAATACGTTTAGACACACTCTTCCTGATGGTATTACATATCAAAGTTTGACTAATGCTTGTGGCGAAGAAATAATTATCACTGTTATTGCAGAAAAAACCATTAGTGGCATTAAATTTACTACAGAAGACACAATTAGATATCGCATAGTAAAATTTGTAGTAGACAACATACGCATAGAGAGAGTAGAAAATGGTTACTTCAATGGTTGGTTTAACCAAATTTATCCTTTGCACACAAAATTGGATGTAACATATTACAAAGATGAGTTACAATCAACATTTGGTCAAGAGGTTTTAGAAGAAGT
>JAFZND010000111.1 GCA_017553065.1 Clostridia bacterium | reverse complement strand
GATACATTGTATTTGCTTGCATCATAAAACAAGGTTGGCAATTCTTCACTTTGGAAATTGTAATATTCTGTTGCAGATGCACCTGGTGTATTTGTTTTTACATATTCTGTTACTTCACTTTCACCATTTTTTGCATTAAACACAGGGTATTCTATATAGCTAGAATCACCATACAAATAGAATGAATATTCGCAAGGAATTGGGTCATGAGCAATTGTTTCATTTGTTTCTGGGTTGTATGTAGAGTAGGATAGTGTAAATATAAGTGTATATTTGCCCTCAGTTTCTAATAACTCTTCAAATGAAGATTCGTCGTCACTTAATGCAACTTCAATTGTACTCAAATCAAGATATTGGTACCAATAGCGGTTTTCAACATTGTCACCTTTACTGGTGTACACTATTTGAGCAGTTATCGCGTTATCTTTTTTTACTCTCACACCATAGGTGCTTGAATATACAGCTGATGATGCATCTTTATATGTGTCGTGCACATATTTATTGGAGATATAGAGTTGTAAGTTGTCAATATTTGTTACATACTGATTTACATTTGTAGCAGAAACAGCATACTTATGACCGATACCAAGATAGAATGTATCAATACCATATGGGTCAAAGCCACCAGTTTCATGTTGTAAGTTTTGTTGAGCCAAATAATTGTGAAGCATCACATATGAGCCACTCTCGTATGATTTGTAATTCAATACTGATGTATTGGCTGGAATTTCATCGTGGTTTACAAATGTTCTGCGCGCTTGTTCGCCACCTTCCCATCCATCAATGTTGCCAGATACATATGAATAAGTATTATTTTCATAATCATAGGCATTAACAATTGACATAGGATTGCTACTTTCAAATACGCCTGCTACAAGTGGTGCAAACTCAGGTAAATCCGATATTGCTGCATCAGCCATTTTTGGTGATAGAACACCAAAAGAAAATACTGACGCAATAGCAAGCAGTATGCCAAACAAAAGTGTTGTAATGCTCTTCTTTGATATTTTCATAAACTCATGTCTCCATTTTTCATTTGTTTACTCTAGTGTAATTTTACCACATGCTGTAACTTTTACCAACTAAAATAAATACATAATAAATATAATCTTATATTTATATTGAGCAAATTTGGCATGTATTATTATGCAAATTAGGTATTGCAATGGCAATTTTTTTATGCTATAATAAGGGTGTGATATAAAAAGTTATGCATAAATATTCAAAATTTTTATAAAATTTATCAAAAACATTTGTATCTTCACAATTTTTATGGTATATTATGTGTAACAAATAGGGGTGTCAGTGCCCCAAAATGATCATGGGGAGGATTATTTAGTATGACATTACCTAAGTTAGTAAATGGTCTTAGTTGGTTCATGGGAGCAGACGATGGTAGAGAATCAACTTGGTTCACAAAAATCGTTCAACCAATTATTGATTTGATGAACACAATTATTGTTCCTTTACTTATCGTTCTTGGTACTGCTGGCACAATCTATGCAATTATTCTTGGCGTAAACTTTGCACGTGCAGAATCAAGCGACAAACGTGAAGAAGCTAAGAAACGTATCATTAACTTCGTAATCGGCTTCGTTGTTACAATAGTATTGTTAGTATTGTTACTACTATTCGTAAAGTTTGCACCAGCTATTTGGGGCGAAGCAAAAGACTATGTAAATGGTATTACATCATAATAGTTTTGATTTATAAAAAGACGGCT
>JAFZND010000013.1 GCA_017553065.1 Clostridia bacterium | reverse complement strand
GTGTTTGTTTGTGCATGTGTGAGTGCTGCCGCCAATGCATCTGCCGCATCATCTGGCTTAGGAATTGATTTTAAATTTAAAATTGCAGTAACCATATATTGCACTTGTTTTTTTTCTGCTCTGCCATTACCAGTAAGCGCTTGTTTTATTTGTAGTGGACCATATTCATACAATTTGTCGCTACCAAGTTTTTGAGTTGCTGCTAGTAGTATTACACCACGCGCCATAGCAACATTGATGGCAGTTTTTTGGTTATTTTGGAAAAATAATTCTTCCATAGCAAATTCTTGTGGTTTGTATTTGTCGATAAGTGCATTTACACCATTGTAAATTTTAACCAACCTATCACTCATCTTTTCTGATTTGTGCGTTTCAATCACGCCATAATCTAGTACACGAGTGCCATAATTTGACTTTTCAATTACCCCAAAACCAACTATTGCATAGCCAGGGTCAATACCTAAAATAATCATAGTCCACCTATATTCAATATACTACATGTTTATTATATATATAATAAGGTGTAAATGTCAAACAAAATTATAAAACATTTGTACGATAACTAAAAATTGTTCAATATTGTGCAAACAAGTAAAATGTGTCTAAATAAAGGGAAATTTTAATAATTTGAATAGTACACAAACAATACTAGAGTTACTATGTAACTCTAGTATTATAAAACGATATAAATATTTTTAGAAAAATATAAAAAAGACACATATCAAATGTGCCCTTTTTTATTATTCTTCGTAATTTTCTACATTATGATAAATATCTTGAACATCATCATTGTCATTAAGAAGTTCCATCATTTTTGAGAAAGTACCAATTTTATCGTCAGGAAGTGTGATGTAATTTGTTGGAACCATATCAACTGATGCACTTACATACGCAATGCCATTTGTATCAAAATAATCACGAACGCCATCAAATGCTTCAGGACTTGTGTATACTGTAAATGCTAAATCATCAATTTCAACATCATCAGCACCTGCTTCTAGTGCGTGCATCATCATATCATCATCACTAATACCATTACCCTTTTCGATAATAATAACACCTTTTTTGTTAAACATATAAGACACACTGCCAGGAGCACCAAGAGAGCCACCAAATTTATCGAATAGGTGACGAACATCACTTGCCGTGCGATTCTTGTTGTCAGTAAGTGTATATACAATAACTGCACTTCCTGATGTGCCATAGCCTTCGTATATTTGGCTTTCATAGTTTACAGCACCAAGTTCACCATTTGCCTTTTTGATTGCACGAGTGATATTATCGTTTGGCATATTGAATGATTTTGCTTTAGCAATAATATTTTTTAGCTTACTATTGCTTTGTGGATCTGCACCACCTGTTTTTACTGCAACCGCTATTTCACGGCCAATTTTGGTGTAAATTTTAGCATTTTGTGCTTCATTTTTTGCTTTTACATTTTTAATTTTGCTCCACTTATTATGACCACTCATATTTTTACTCCTTATTTGAAATATAATGCATAAGAATTGATGCACTTACGCTTGCATTTAAACTTTCTACGCCATTTTGCATTGGTATGCTAATGGTGTCTAATTTCATCTTTTTAATTGTATCACTAATACCATTGCCCTCGTTGCCAATAACTAACGCTACTTTGCCAGGCAATTTATATTCACTTACTGGCACACCAGACATATCTGCAACTACAAGAGTTAAATCATTTTCATCCATAAGTTGCTTTAATCCTGCATAATCAACATCATGTATTCTAACATCAAACACATACCCCATTGATGCCCTAATCGATTTAAAAGTGTATGGAAAAACACTATCGATTAAGAAAATATCTGTGAAACCAAATGCAAGTGCTGAACGCACTATTGCGCCAAAGTTTGCTGGGTCTTGTAAATTATCTAGAACTACCGCATTACCAGAAACAATATCTGTGTTTACTAGTGCAACTTTGGCAAAGCCAAAAATTCCACTAGAAGTTACTGAATCGGCAATGTACTCACTTATCTTGCTAGATACATAAGCTACAGTACCATCAAATTGCTCTGTAATATAGGCATATTTTTCTTTTTTTGATTCTTCTACAATAATTGTAGATAGCTTGCCCTTTTCTTTTAGTTCTGCAACAATTTTTTCACTTTCAACCAAGCACTCACCACATTCTTTAATACGCTTTTTCTCTTTTATTTCGATAGCATGATGTACTATTGGATTTGCTTTGCTAGTGATTGTTACCATATGTAAATACACAAACAAGCCACACTAAACTATGTGGCTGTTGGATAAATTTAAATTATTTGTTTAATGCTTTTTTTGCAGTTTCTACTAAACTAGAAAATGCTACAGGGTCGCTTACTGCAAGTTCTGCAAGAACTTTACGGTTAAGTGTTACACCTGCCCTCTTTAAGCCATCCATGAAACGGCTGTAGCTAATGTCATTGTTACGGCATGCTGCATTGATACGAGCAATCCATAAGCTACGGAAATCGCGTTTTTTACGACGACGGCCTGCAAATGCATATTGGCCAGCTTTCATAACTGCTTGGTTTGCTACTCTTTTTAATTTGCTGGATGCACCACGGTATCCTTTAGCTTGTTTTAATAATTTTTTACGTTTTTGTGCTTTTTGTTGTCCTCTTTTAATTCTCATTACCGTTTACCTCCCGCTTAATTATTGAATAAGTCCTTTTACATTTTTGTAATCAGCACTTGATACATAAGTTGCCTTTCTAAGACCACGCTTACGATCTTTGTTTTTCTTTGTCAATATATGACGACGATTTTGTTTATTGCGCTTAATAACGCCTGATTTTTTAAGTTTAAAACGTTTCTTTGCGCCTGTGTGTGTTTTTTGCTTTGGCATAATAAATCTCCTCCTATAATATAACCAAATTATTTTTCATTTTTTGGGGACAAAACCATAATTATCTGGCGTCCATTTACTTCTGGCTTGCTTGTCATATCGCAAATGTCAGATAGTATTTCGTAAAACTTTTGCATTGTAGGCATTCCCAATTGTGGGTTTTGCATTTGTCTGCCATACATACGAAGTGATACTTTTACCTTGTTACCCTGTTCTAAGAACTTACGAACATTTTTTGCTTTGAAAGCAATGTCATTTTCGGCAATATTCATAGATAGACGCATTTCTTTTACTTCTACTACTTTTTGTTTTTTCTTAGCTTCTTTTTCGCGTTTAGCTTCGTCAAAACGATATTTGCCGTAGTTCATAATTTTGCATACAGGTGGATTTGCTGTTGGCGAAATAAGTGCCAAATCCAAATCTTCCTCTTCTGCTTTTGCAAGGGCCTCAGTTAAAGACACAATGCCAAGTTGGGCACCATCTGCACCAATTAGGCGAACTTCGCGTGCTTTAATGTTTTCGTTGATAATTAGCTCCTTCAACTATATTTTACCTCCAAAAATTACTAAAAAAGTGGACTTGTCGCCCACTTCTCACATAAAAAATAATTATAAAAATTTATTTTTTAAGTACCAGCCAAAATCTTTCATTCGGCAAGGTGAGAAGTGATTGCTTCTACTTTTTACGTGTATATTATATATAAATATATGGCACTAGTCAATAGTTTTTGCAATGTTTTTAAAATAAAAAATTAGGGATGATATTCTCACCCCTAATTAGTTTTATAATGATTTATTTGCAATTTCTGCAGCGATTGATTTTATGAATTCTTCAACCTTTACTGCACCTTGGTCGCCAAGACCGCGCTTGCGTACAGCAACAGCACCTGCCTCTACTTCTTTATCGCCTACAATAAGCATATATGGTATTTTTGCTAGTTGTGCTTCGCGTATCTTTTTGCCAATACTCTCATTTCTGCTATCTACAAATACTCGTACGCCTGCTTGTTCTAATTTTTCTGCCACAGATTTTGCATAACTAAGGTGCACATCTGCAATGTTCATTACATGAACTTGCACTGGGCAAAGCCATGTTGGCAAATTGCCTTTTGTTTCTTCTAGTAAGAATGCAACAAATCTATCAAGTGAGCCAAGTATTGCACGATGAATAACTACTGGACGAACTTTGTTATCGTTTTCATCTGTATATTCTAGTTCAAAGCGTTCTGGTAATTGATAATCTAGTTGCACTGTGGACAAAGTTACTTCATGGCCAAGTGCACTAAATACTTGCACATCAATCTTTGGACCATAGAATGCTGCTTCACCCTCTGCCTCATAATATTCAGCACCACTATTCTTTAGAATTTGACGAAGTGCTTTTTCGCTCTTTTCCCAAAGTTCATCATTGCCAAAGTATTTTTCAACATTATTTTTATCTCGTAAAGATAAACGGAATGAATAATTTTTAAATCCAAAATCTTTATAAACATCAAGAATTAAATCAATAACACCTTTGACTTCTTGCTCAATTTGTTCTGGTGTACAGAAAATGTGTGAGTCATTTTGAGTAAATGCACGCGTGCGCTCAATGCCACATAGTGCACCACTATCTTCAAATCTAAAATCGTTTGCAATTTCTGCAATACGCAAAGGCAAATCACGATATGAATGCATACTATTTTTAAACATTACCATATGATGTGGGCAATTCATTGGTCTAAGTACATAACCCTCTTCATCATCTAATTGCATTGCGGGAAACATATCATCTTTGTAGTGATCCCAATGTCCAGATGTTTTGTATAGATTGATATTGCCAAGACTTGGTGTCATAACATGTTTGTAGCCAAGTGATAGTTCTTTGTTCATAATATACTCTGACAAAGCATGGCGAAGTAAAAAGCCATTTGGCAACCACATTGGAAGACCACGACCAACAAGGTCACTAAACATAAATATACCAAGGTCTTTACCCAATTTTCTGTGGTCACGCTCTTTTGCTTCTTGAACTAAACGCAAATGCTCTTTTAAATCTTCTTTTTTGGCAAAGCCAAAGCAGTAAATGCGTTGTAGCATTTTATTCTTTTCGTCACCACGCCAATATGCGCCAGCAACTTTATCAATCTTGAAGGCAAAACCGCGTAAATATTTTGTATTTTCTACATGTGGTCCACGACACAAATCTACCCAATCGTCACCAAGATAATATACGCTTATTACTTCATCATCAGCAAGGCCTTCAATAAGTTCCACTTTGTATGGATTATCTTTAAACATTTTTAGTGCTTCTGCTTTAGATACTTCCTTGCGCACAAAATCTTGATTTTGTGAAATTATTTCACTCATCTTCTTTTCTATTGCTTCAAAATCTTCTGGTGTAATTGATTTTGGACAATCAATATCGTAGTAAAAACCAGTGTCAATTGCAGGACCAATTGACAATTTTACATCAGGATACATGCTACAAATTGCCTTTGCTAGCACATGGCTCATGCCGTGACGCATCATCATTTCTTGTTCGTTTTGAATTTTATGTTCCATAATTAAATTCTCCTAATATATTTTACATCAAAAAATAAAAAGTCCCTTGCGTTATTTACACAAAGGACGAGATTTACCCGTGGTTCCACCTTTTTTGCAAGAAAATTCTTGCCACTCTTTTCCTAAATTCGCATAGGAGATTGCGTAATAGTATAAAAGTGGTTTCACAAAATATCTAGTTATGTGGCTTACACCATCCCACACTCGCTAAAACAATCAATAAGTTGCTACTTGTCTTTTAATCATTCTATTAATTGATGTTACAATTAAAATACCACAATTGATTTAAAAAATCAACACTATTTATGCAAGTAAATTTATCTTTTTATTAAATAATTGATACAATGTGGAAATAAGTGAATTATTTAGTTTGTCAGTGCAATAAATATCTATTTTACTAGGTGCAAGCATTAGTAACTCCATTATTAAATCGCTTTCATTGTCAATATGCTTTTGAATATCTTTGCCAACAATCTCAAATATGTCTTTTTCACACCTTATTGCAACATTGCAATTTGAAGATATGTTATCAAGCAAAAAACTAAAAAAATCTATTGCAACGGCACTATTTGAAAGATATTGCTTATTTGAACTAACAAGATATACTAAGTTTGTCCATTTAGATAGCAAAATGCCACACTTAAATCGAATAAATGAATCAATAACAAATCTATTTTTCAAATCAATTCTACTCTCAAAAAAGGCAATGTCTTGTGCCAATTCAAACAGCACAATTAAATGCGGCAAAACTTCACTAAATTTACCTAATACTACAATATTATTTAACACAAATTGTTTTTTGTAAAATGTTACAATTTCTTTTGAAATGGTTTTGGTTACATAACTTTTAATTCGTGCAATATCATTGCCTGCTTCAATAAATAATTTATCTTTAATTACATAGTATGCAAACTCTTTAAATGTTGCTTTATTTAGGCATGTTATTATGTTTTGCATAACACCAATATTTTGTGAATTAAATTGAATAGATATCTTCCACATACAACTATTTTATGTAATTGAAATAATTTTATTTATAATTATTTTGTCTAAGTTTTGAACATTATAAAGATATAAAAAAGAGTGGAAAATTCCACTCTTGATTTTTTTTAAAATTACATATATTCTGGAACTTCTATTCCAAGTACATACAAACCCTTTTGTAGTGCTTTGAATACCATATTTGATAGTGTTAAATAAGTATTGCGTTTTTGATCATCTTTTTCTGTAAGAATTTTGATGTTGTTATAGAAATTACTATATGCACTAGCAACATTATACAACTCTGCACAAAGTGTATTGAAAGAACTTTCATTTAAGCATGTTGCGTAACTATCAATTAGTTTTAATACACTATACACTATTTTCCTTTCTTCCGGCAATGTGATTGTTATGTTAGAATTACCTTTGAATCCTGCTTTTGCAAGCAATGATTTAATTCTAACTGCTGTGTATTGCAAATATGGACCTGTTTTACCTTCAAATGTAGTAAATTTATCTTCATCAAAGACATAATCACGGGAAATTTGATTACTTAAATCACCATATTTTATAGCAGACATAGCTATAATATGCGCAAGTTCTTTATTCTCCTTGCTACCATTTTCTAGTAACCTTTCGTGTGCCTTTGTGGTGACCATATCAATTAGGTCATCCAATTTCATTGTTCCACCATCACGAGTTTTAAATGGTTTACCATCTTTTCCATTAACAGTACCAAAACCATAGTGCTCCAATTTAACATTATCTTTAACCAATTTTGCTTGCCTTGTAACACCAAATACTTGGCGGAAATGCAATGCTTGTCTGTCATCAGTAACATACACAATACGGCTAAGTTTAGGGTAATTATTGGCTCTATCAACAATTGTGGCAATGTCTGTAATGATGTACATTTGTGCACCATTGCTCTTTAAAATTATTGCTGGTGGCATTGGTTGATTGGTGTAATTTTCTACATCCACAACAAGTGCACCTTCACTAATGTATGCAAGGCCTTTATCTTTTAAATCTTTTACAACAGCAGGCACCAATTCATTTACACTACTCTCGCCATTCCACAAATCAAATGATACACCTAGTCTATCGTATGTGCGTTTTACCATATTCACAGAAACTTCTCTAAGTTCTTGCCATATATCATAATAACCTGGTTTTTTATTTTGAAGCCAAAGTGTAATATCGCTTGCTCTAGATGCAAATTCTTCATCAGTTTTTTTGCGTGCGCTTGCCTTTGGATATGCTACTTCTAGCATTTCTTCAGTTATCTTTGTTTTTGGCTTAGATGAATCAAAATATCCACTCATATCATAATCATCCATAAGCTCAGCAATGGTCAATCCCATTTGCAAGCCCCAATCACCAAGGTGAACATCACCTACAACTGTATTACCCATAAATGTATTTAATCTTTTAAGAGCTTCACCAATTACAGCACTACGCAAATGCCCTACATGTAATGGTTTTGCAACATTTGCACCACCAAAATCAAGTACCATAAAGTCTGGTTGTTCTAATTTATCTACTCCTACACGCTCATCGCTTGCAAAATCGTATGCTAAACGGGCGAAATACTCATCTTTGATAAGGAAGTTGATAAATGCTGGTTTTGCCACAGAAATGTCAAATTTATCCTTTAAATACGATAATTCATTTACAATATTGTCTGCGATTATCATAGGATTTGTGTGAGCACTCTTTGCCACACCAAATGCACCATTACATTGCAAATGAGCAATATCTTCTCTGTCACTAAAAGAAACTTTGGCATACGATTTATCATAGCCAAGCTTTTCAAAAACCTTTTCTAATTCACTAGTTAAATAATTCTTAATATTCATATTTCACCTTTTGACGATTTAAGTATATCATATAGTTTAATTTAAAAAAAGCAAACGAACATATAATATTACATAATTTACCAAGTATATATAGTAAAAAATAACCAAAAATAATAGTGTTAAGGGAAATCTTTTAACAAATTATTAGGAGGTGAATTTATGCCAAAAACTAAGGCAACTACATCAAAGCGTACAGCTAATACAAAAGCTACAAAAGCAAGGAGTGAACACGCAAAAGATTGTGGAAAAACCACAAAAAATACAGAACACGCTAGCGAAAGCGGAAAAATGTGTTCTAAGGTAAAAACAAGAAAAACAAAAAATTGTAAATAGCAAAAAAGCCCTATTTTACTTAGGGCTTTTTTATTTTGAAATCACATAAAATACAAGTAAAAACATATAAACTAATATGTACAAACAAATTTGAAAAAAATTTGCAAAAACTCTTGCATAAATTCACATAATTTGATATAGTAATAAAGCATTGAAAAAATGCTATATGGAAGTTTAGCTCAGTTGGGAGAGCATCTGCCTTACAAGCAGGAGGTCACAGGTTCGAGCCCTGTAACTTCCACCATTACATTTCCAATATCATAATACAATTTAGTTCTTTGGGTATTATGAGTAGCAAAAAAGAATTTTATGCGGGAGTGGCTCAGTGGTAGAGCGTCGCCTTGCCAAGGCGAATGTCGCGAGTTCGAATCTCGTCTTCCGCTCCATTTTTTTAATTACACACCCTGCCCTAATACTAATGATAACCCTTATGGCACCGTAGCCAAGCGGTAAGGCCAGGGTCTGCAAAACCCTTATGCTCCAGTTCGAATCTGGACGGTGCCTCCATTTATGCCGAAGTGGCGGAACAGGCAGACGCACAGGACTTAAAATCCTGCGGT
>JAFZND010000110.1 GCA_017553065.1 Clostridia bacterium | reverse complement strand
ATAAATGATACAAAAGTTATACCTGCTAGATTATATGGCACCAAAATAGATACGGGTGCACATATAGAAGTGTTATTATTAAAACGCATAGAATTAGATAGATGGGAAGTTTTATGTAAACCTGCAAAAAGGGCAAAAAATGGTGCTGTTATCACTTTTAGTGATAATTTATCATGCACAGTGTTGCAAGATACAGAAGTTGCAGGCGGTAAAATTGTAGAATTTAATTATAGTGGTGTGTTTGAGGCTGAGCTAGATAAAGTAGGTAGTATGCCTCTTCCACCATATATCCATGAAAAACTAAAAAATAAAGAACGCTATAACACTGTTTATGCAAATAAACCTGGTAGTTCTGCTGCACCAACTGCGGGCTTGCATTTCACACCTGAATTGCTAAAAAAACTTGAAGATATGGGCGTAATTATAGCAAGAGTAGATTTGCATGTAGGCCTTGGAACGTTTAGACCTGTAAGCACGGATAATATATTAGAGCACCATATGCACACAGAGTGGATTGAAATTAAGCCAGAAGTGGCAAAGTTAATCAATGATGCTCGTGCAAATGGTGGTAGAATTATTGCTTGTGGTACTACTAGTATTCGCACACTTGAATCATTTGCAGATGATTTTGGGGTAGTGCATAGTGGTGCTAAAGATACAAGTATCTTTATTTACCCTGGTTACAAATTCAAAGCAGTAGATGGAGTAATTACAAATTTTCATTTACCAGAAAGTACACTAATTATGCTAGTTAGCGCATTTATAGGAATAGAAGAAACATTGAATATGTACAAAGTTGCAGTAAAAGAAAAATATAGGTTTTTTTCGTTTGGCGATGCAACTTTGCTAATATAAAAAGGATGAAAATATGGCTACAAAAAAGGATTATTTTAGTTATGAAGTAAAGCACGTGTGCAAGCAATCTGGTGCACGCATTGGCGTTCTTCACACGCCACATGGTGACATAGAAACGCCTGTGTTTATGCCTGTTGGCACGCAAGCCACAGTAAAATCGCTTACACCAGAAGAAGTAAAACAAGCTGGTGCACAAATTATACTAAACAACACATACCATTTGTTTTTGCGTCCAGGTCATGAACTGGTTAAAAAGGCAGGTGGAGTTCATAAATTTCAAAATTGGGATAAGCCAATTCTTACAGATAGTGGTGGATTTCAAGTTTTTTCGTTGTCAAAATTGCGTAAAATTACTGAAGATGGCGTGGAATTTCGTAGTCATATTAGTGGTGCAAAGCATTATATTACGCCAGAATATGATATGGAAATACAAGAAGCACTTGGCGCAGATATAATTATGGCATTTGATGAGTGTACCACATGGGGCACAAGTTATAGAGATAGCGAGCGTGCTATGAATCGTACTTTACGTTGGCTTGATAGATGTTACAAGGCGCATAATGTACCTACACAAGCACTTTTTCCAATTGTGCAAGGTAATTTTTACAAAGATTTGCGTATTGAAAGCATTAAACGCACACTTCCATACATCAAATATGGTGTTGGAATTGGTGGGCTTAGTGTTGGCGAACCAAAACCACTAATGTATGAATTACTAGAAACAACAAAGAATTTACTTCCAAAGGAAGTACCACATTATTTAATGGGTGTTGGATCCCCAGATTGTTTGCTCGAATCAATTATGCGTGGGGTAGATATGTGCGATTGTGTGCTTCCTACCCGTATTGCTCGCAATGGTACAGCATTTACATCCACGGGCAAAGTGGTTATTCGCAATGCAGAATACAAAGAAGATTTTTCACCGCTTGATAGTGAATGTGATTGTTATTGCTGTCGTAATTTTACACGCGCATATTTGCGTCACCTAGTGAATACAAATGAGATTTT
>JAFZND010000109.1 GCA_017553065.1 Clostridia bacterium | reverse complement strand
GCTGATAATTTCATCACTGTATCGTATGCTTTTTGTGTATCATCTTTTTCTTTAGTTAATTGTTTTACTACTTCCAAATCAGATTTTAATTTTTCTAATTTTTCAGTAAGCACACCAATTTCCACACTAATTCTATTTTGTTCTTCACGAAGAGATGTTAGCGAATTTTCAAATGTTTCTACCTCTACTTTTGTAACATTTTTATTCACAATCTTAGATTTTGTTTCTTTAATTGTGTTCTCCAATACACCCACTGCCTTATCAAATTCGGCAACGCGTTCTTTTGCTACGGCCAATTCTTCTGGTGACAAATTATATTTTTCGTCCACATGCTCATTTTCATCAATTTTGAGTGTGCGAATTGTTGCATTTACTTCTTTGAGGTTTGCATTTAAGTTATCCAAATTTACACTAGCTACTTCTACTGACACAACCAAATTATTCTTTGCCTCAGTAAGTGAGCCAATTTTAGAAGACAACTCATCTAAACTTGCTTGCAATTTGTCCACTTGGACTTTTAGTTTTTCCACGCGAGTTACATCTTCAAATTCTTTTAGCTCGCCTTCGCGTGCTGCATGTTTTACTTTTAATGTTTGCAACTCATGTTTCTTTTGCTCAATTTGATTATTGCGTTCCAAAATTTGCGTTTGAACTGTAACAATCAAACTGCCAGATTTCTCTATTGAAGTATCAATCTTGGCAAGTGTTGCATTTAATTCTTCATTCTTTTTCTCAATTTGTGATTGTAGTGTATTCAAATCTTTACCATACTTTAGCAATGCATTGTATTCACTCTTAATCCCAGCAACTTTTTTGCGTATATCAAGTTCATATTTTTGCATAGAAAGTAACATTGCATTTATTTGCTCAAATACATCAAATTGATATATTTCTTGCAATGCATTTGGGTCTATAAGTGACTTTAGGTACGTCAAATAATCCACAAAGCCATCTACTGTTTCCACAGTTTTGCTTTCTCTTATTTTTTCAAGCAATTTTTTGTTATTTTCTACTAATTCTTTTATGCTTAATCTAGATTTTACTTGTTCGTCATGGCTAGCTTGCAATTGACTTAATTTTTCACTGAGTTCTTTTACGCTACTTTCAAGTTCCTTTGCTTCGCTAGCAATTTTTGTATATTCTGCACGCAACTCTTCAATTGCATTCTTAGTTTGAGTATATTTTGCAAATTCCACACTTGCGGCTGCATATTCAGCATCCATTTTCTGCTTTTCTTCTTGTAATTTGGTCAACTCATCCACTAGTCCTAAAAGTTCACTATTTGTATTTTGCAACAATTTTTTATCTGCTTTTAGTTTTGGCTCTAATTCTGCAATTTCACCAAGGTATGCATTTTTGCGAGTAACGAATGCAATTAGGTTACCAAATTTTTCTGTGTGCTCAACTTGTCTACGAAGTGCATTCACTTCTTTCTCTTCACTTTCGCGCACAGTGAGTTGTGCCATGGCATCTACAAGTTTTAAGCTCAAATCATAATCGGCACAAAGTTGATTGTACTTCTTTTCGGTAAGTGCAATTTCTTTTTCTATTTCTTTTAATCGTTTTTGTTTTGTCTTTAATGTGATATGTGATGAATATAACGCTTCTTGTGTTACGCCTTCATATAGTGCAAGTTTATCTTTCACATTTTCCAATTTTAATGTGGTAATATCTTTGCGATTTTTAATTTTTTCTTGCAAAACTACGCCAAAATGCTCTAAATTGAATAATTTTGCTATAGTTTTCTTCCTATTTGCAGGTGTATCCACTAGGAATCTATCAAATTCACCTTGTGGCAATGCAATACATTTTAGGAATTCCTTTTTGCCTACACCAATAATTTTTAGCACTTCATCATTTACGCTTTCTGTCATATCGGCAAGCACTTTGCCTGTAACAACTTCGGTAAGCAACGCATCTTGTTTGACGCCACTATCGCGCAACTTGTAATCACGCTTTACTCTATATAGCACATCTTCGCCATTTACATTTTCCACAAAATCAAAATATACATGGGCATTTTTGCTATTCACATTTATCATATTGGCAATTGTTTCACGTTCACTAGTTCCATATAGTGCAAGCACAATTGCATCCAATATGGTAGTTTTACCACTACCTGTCTCACCAAAAATACCAAACAATTTACTTTCGGCAAGCTTATCAAATTTTATTTCTTGTTCGGTAACATAACTATTGATACCTTGTACTTTTAGGTTAATCGGCCTCATACACTGCCTCCCCCATAAGTTCTAGGAACAATTCTTTTACTTCCTTTTCAGGTAATTTACCAGTTTTGTTTAGAACATATTTATCAAATATTTCTTGTGTGGTTAAATCTTTTTTGATTTCCACTTGAGCAAGCTCTTTTGCTTCATCTGTAATCACGGAAAGTGTTACCAAGTTTGGATTTGCCGCTCTTAGTTTTTTGACATCTTCAAAATCTACAAATTTCACATTTTCCACAACTGCTTTTACATAATCTTGTGGGTACTGCTTGCAGAATGCTTCAATTTGTGCAAAATCTTTTGTGTTTATTACACGCATCTTTTTGCATGTGAGTGGCACAACATCTACTGACACTAATTTGCCATCTTTTACTTCCACAACATTCACACTCTTTTCTATTGCTTTTTCATTAGTAAAGTGTGTATTTATCAAACTACCGCAATAATATGTGTTATCTGTAACCTTAGTTGCATAGTGAATATGTCCAAGTGCTCCGTATGTCATATTTTTAACACCTGTAAGCACATCGCGAGTAAGTGTTGCAAATGGGCTATACTCTGATACTTCGTCATCAAATTCAGCAAAACGAACACCTGCAGTGCTAAGATGTGTGCAGAGAATATTGTTTTCGCCCTTTTTAAATTCTTTGCAAGCTTCTTTTAGCCACTCGGCATATTTATCCATAAGAGTTTTATCTTCTGTTTTTTGCTCTCTGTAACGATAAAAACTAGGCCAAGGAAGAGTAGCCACGGTACATTTTTCCCCTGACTTTGTTTCAAATTTTATATAACCTTTGCCAACACTTGTGGCAAAAATATTGTGTTCTTTGCTTAAATTAGAATTAGTAATCTCATCCCAATATCCAATTAAATAAATACCAAATCTGCTTGCAAAAACTTGCGCATTGCTCATACGCTTTGGTTCATCGTGATTACCCGCAATTGCCACAACTGCACATTCGCCACCTCTAGCAAGCTCGCTAATTGTTTTGTAAAACAAATTCTCAGCATCTGCAGAAGGAATGAATTGGTCATATATATCGCCAGATATAAGAACCATATCCACTTCGCGCTCTTTTGCAATATTTACTATTTGTTCTAGCACTTGGCGTTGCTCATCCAACCTATCTAGGTCGTCAGTTTTCTTGCCCAAATGCCAATCAGATGTATGTAAAATTCGCATTTTATTTCTCCATTTTTTACTATTCGTATTATAACATATATATCTAATTTTATAAAAGTATTTTATAACATGTACAAAAATAAAAAAGAAAAAGTGCTTGCAAATAAATTGTGAATAAGTTATATTTAGATTATAATATAATTGTAAATATGCGATTTACAAAGGTCAGACAAAATGAGTTTTTGCACTTTTTCTACAGAATCAATAAAAGAAAACTTTGTAAAACTAGAGAATAGTTTTATCGAAAGTTTTGTGCCTAGCGCAAATCCAGATGCAATAAGAGTGTATCTATGGGGACTATACAAATGTAACAATCCTCAAGCATCTGACAACACGCTAGACTCTTTTTCGCATGCACTAGGACTATCGCCAGAAGATATAATCAGTAGTTTTTACTATTGGCAAGAATTAGGTCTTGTGCAAGTGCTAAATGTAGAACATTTTGAAATTAAATATTTACCTATTTCAAATGGTTCAATGCATTTGAAAAAATATAACAAAGACAAATACAAAAGCTTTAACATGAGTATGCAGGACATATATGGCTCTCGCATGATTAGCACACACGAATACAATGAGCTATACTACACCATGGAAAGCTTGCACATAGATGAAGATGCAATGTTGCTTATTGCAAACTATTGCATCAAGAAAAAAACAACTAGCGTATCAGTAAATTACATTGTTGCCACTGCCAAAAACTGGGCATACAGTGGTGTACACACACTTGATGAAGCACGCGCACGCATTAGCGACTTAGAAAAAAGCGGTAGCGATGTAAAACTTGTACTTAATGCTATTGGCATCAAACGCAGTGCCACTGATGAAGAATATTTCAATTTTATCACATGGACACGCGACCTTGGCATTAGCATAGATGTAATTATGCACATTGCAAAACACATTGGCAAGGTGCCTGGTGCATGGAACAAATTAAATGCATACATCGATAAATGTTATGCACTAAAACTAAATAGCACAAAAGAAATTGACGATTACCTTGCTAGCGAACAAATGTTGTTTGATACAGCAAAAAGTGTATGTAAAAACTTGGGTGTAAGATACGAACGATTAGATACAGTTGTAGATACATATATCACCAATTGGTTTGCACTTGGTTTTGATACTGAAACTCTAAATAAAATTGCAAATTATTGCTTTACTTCCACTATTCGCACTTTGCAAGGTATGAATGGCGTTGTAAATAACCTATTTAAAAGTGGACTAATTACATTAGATTCAATTCAATCACATTTGAAAGAACTCACAAAAAATGATGAGCAAATTGCTAGCGTTTTATCTGCCCTTGGTCTTGTGCGTGGCGTAAATGCAAACGACAGAATGCTACTTAAAACTTGGGTATATGATTGGAATATGTCAAAAGATGTAATTGACTATGCCTGCACAAAATGTGTTGGCCAATACTTGCCACTACAATATCTAAACAGAGTTCTTGCCACATATCACACACACAATGTGAAAACTGTGGAAGATGCAAAAAAGGTAGAATTGCCTAACGTTACAGCACCTGTGGCAAATGCAAAAAAGCCAAAAGCAAGAGAATATAGCAAAGACGAACTTGATAGTTTGTTTAGCAACTTGGACGAGGTGGAATTATGAGTAACATTAGAAACCAAGCCCTAGCAAGCATTGCCAAAAAGCATGAAACACAAGTGCGTTTGCAAGAATTTATGCTAGACAATGCCCTATCCCACAAGGATGTGGAAAAGCTATACAAAAAATGCAAAAGTTTGCAATTTGATATTGCAAAACTAAAATATGCAGGCAGCAGCACAACACAAAAAGAAAAATCTTTAAATGACACTAAAAAAGAATTGTATGCGCTACTCAATAAATATGGCATAGATAGAAATAGTTTAAAAGTAAAATATAATTGCCCTATTTGCCATGACAAAGGCATAGTAGATGGCAAAGATTGTGAATGCCTAAAACATGAGATGAGCGAAATATTACTAAAAGAAAGTGGCATAAACAAAGATAAATTACCAGCATTTAGTGATGTGTATTTCAAAATATTTGGCGAACAAGAAAAAGAGATTCGCAAAATATATGACACATTGCAAAAGTATACCAACACAAACACCACAAAACATGTGGTAACCATTACGGGCAAAGTTGGAGTTGGTAAAACTCACTTAATAGAATGTATGTTAAATGAATGCGTAGTAAATTGTAATAAATATGTAATATACACTACTGCTGTGGGACTAAATAATGACATGCTAAAATATCACACTAGCCCAATGGATGAAAAAGGCGATATATTGCAAAGATATTTTGATTGCGACATATTGTTTGTAGATGACCTTGGCACAGAAAATGTTTTGAAAAATGTCACATGTGAATATCTATATCAAATATTGTCTGAGCGCACAAGATTAAATAAAAACACAATAATCACCACCAACCTTGATATGCAACAAATTATGGATGTTTACGATGAAAGAATTTTCAGTCGCATTGCCGACCAAAATAATTGCTTGCTTATCAAAATGGATGGCAAAGATTTGCGTACAATAAAAAAATAGAGCACAATCGCTCTATTTTTTTATTTATTTAACTATCAATTAATAATAATTTTTAAAATTACAAAAAAAACTAGTGGCTGTTGCCACTAGTCATATTTATTCAACCTATTTTAAGATAAGAAGCGAGTATTTATAATTTGCGACGTATGTAGCGTTAGCAGAGCTGGGAGCAAATTATAATACGAGCTTCCCTTAATAATCGCAATTTTTTGGTGTGCGTGGGAATGGAATACTATCGCGAATATTCTCAATGCCAGTTAGGTACATAATAAGGCGCTCAAATCCCATACCAAAGCCGGAATGAATGCAACTACCAAATTTGCGAAGATTCAAATACCAATCAATTTTTTCGGTATCCACACCAAGTTCATGGCAACGCGCAACAATTTTATCGTAATTCTCTTCGCGTTGGCTACCACCCATTAGCTCGCCTGCACCTGGAACTTCTAGGTCCACAGCTGCCACGGTTTTGCCATCTGGATTTTGCTTCATATAATATGCTTTAATATCTTTTGGCCAGTTTTTGATAAACACCGGGCCACCAAAATATTCTGTGATGTATTTTTCATGTTCTTTGGCAATGTCTCCACCATATTCTGGCTCAAATTCCCATTTTACTTTTGCTGCTTTTAGAATATCAATCACTTCTTTGTGGTCAATACGAGTAAATTTAGATGTTACCAACTTTTGCAATTTCTCTAGTAATCCTGGGGATACAAAACTATTTAAAAATTCCAATTCTGGCATGCATTTATCTAGCACATATTTTACTACGAATATTAGCATTTCTTCTTCTACATCCATTAGGTCTTCCAAATCGCAAAATGCCATTTCGGGCTCAATCATCCAAAATTCGTTTGCGTGTGTTTTGGTGTTGCTATTTTCTGTTCTAAGTGTTGGACCAAAAGTATAAATTTTGCTAAATGCAAGTGCAAATGCTTCGCCATGAAGTTGGCCTGAACCTGTAATGTATGCTTTTTTACCAAACAAATCTTCACTAAAATCTACTTTGCCTGCTTTGTCTAATGGCAATTTGTCAAAGTTTAATGTGGTCAATTTAAACATTTGGTCAGACCCTTCACAATCTGTAGTTGTTATTATTGGAGTTTGCACATACACATAGTCGTTAGTTTGGAAATATTCATGAATAGCCATTGCAGCAACAGAACGAATGCGAAATACTGCTTGGAATAAGTTTGTGCGTGGGCGCAAATATGCAATTTCACGCAAAAACTCTACACTATGACGCTTTTTTTGCAAAGGATAATCTGCATCTGTTGCACAGAAAATCTCTACACCTGTTGCATGCAACTCAAATGGTTGCTTATTGTCTGGAGTAAGCACAAAGTCACCGGTAACAATAAGTGTGGAGCCAGCATTAAGCTTTGCCACTTCATCAAAGTTTTTTAATTTTTCTTTGGTGTACACTATTTGCAATGTTTTAAAATAAGTGCCATCAGTAAAATCAATAAATCCAAATGCACCATTGCTACGCACTGACTTTACCCAACCAGAAATTGTAATTTCTTTACTTCTAAATTGTTGTGGGTCTTTGTACATTTGCCTTATTTCAATTGTATTCATTATTTATTCTCCTTGTGTAATAGTTGCAAACCAACATCGCGCAATTGCTCTTCACTTACAAAGCTTGGAGCGCCCATCATAAGGTCGCGTGCATTTTTGTTCATAGGGAATGCAATAACTTCTCTAATAATATCTTTGTCTGTAACAAGCATTAGCAATCTATCAAATCCAAATGCACATCCTGCATGTGGAGGTGCGCCATATGTAAATGCTGTATATAATGCACCAAACTTCTCTTTTACTGTATCGGCATTATATCCTGCAAGTTCAAATGCTTTTACCATCAAATCTTGGTCGTGGTTACGCACTGCACCAGACAATGATTCGTAGCCATTTATTACTAGGTCAAATTGATATGCTAGCACATCAAATGGATTTTTGGTTGTAAGTGCTTCCATACCACCTTGTGGCATACTAAATGGATTGTGTGCAAAATCTACTGCCCCTGTTTCTTCATTTTTCTCAAAGAATGGGAAATCTACTATCCAACAGAATGCAACTTTGTTTTTATCAATAAGATTTAATCTTTCGCCTAATTCATTACGTAGCACATTTGCAAGTTTTGGTGCCATTGTTTCGCTATCTGCCACCATAAATAAGCTTTCGCCACCTTTAAGGTTAAATTCTTTTACCAAATACTTTTTATCATCATCACTAAGGAATTTTACAATAGAGCCGGTAAATTCACCATCGTTATATTTAAGCCATGCAAGGCCTTTACCTTCGTAACTTACAATAAAATCACCTAAGCTATCATACCATTTGCGTGATTGTTCGCCAGCAGCTGCTGCAATACATTTTACTGTTTTACCCTTAAACGCATTAAAACTGCTATTTGCAAATAATTCACTTAAGTCATGCACAATAAGTGGATTGCGAAGGTCTGGCTTATCTGAACAATATTTTGCCATTGCTTCTTTGTATGGCAAGCGCACAAATGGAGCGCTGTTAATTTCTTTTGTTGTAAATTCTTTAAACAAACTTGTAGCAAACTCTTCGCACACTGCAAACACATCTTCTTGTGTGGCAAAACTCATTTCCATATCTATTTGATAAAACTCACCAGGAGTGCGGTCAGCACGTGCAGCTTCATTTCTAAAGCATGGTGCTACTTGGAAATATTTATCATAGCCAGACACCATAAGTAATTGTTTGAATTGTTGTGGTGCTTGTGGCAATGCATAAAATTCGCCAGGAGCATTGATTGTAGGCACAATATAGTCGCGTGCACCTTCTGGGGATGAAGATGTAAGGATAGGTGTTTGAACTTCCACAAATCCCATATCTGTCATTTTATTGCGCACAAATTGCAACATTTTTGCACGTTTTACAACCATTTCGTGTGTTTCTGGATTTCTCAAATCCAAATAACGATATTTTAGACGCAACTCTTCTTTGGTGTTTGGAGCATCGCTAATTTCAAATGGAAGTACACTTTGGCATTTGCCAAGTATTTGCAATTTTGAAATTTCTACTTCAATGTCGCCAGTAGGCATTTTTGGGTTTTTGCTTTCACGCTCTAACACAGCGCCACTAACTGTAACTGTACATTCTTTTACTACACCTTTTAATAATTCCTCATTGCGTACAAGCAACTGAGTGATACCAAAATGGTCGCGAAGTGTTACAAAGTTCAATCCGCCAAGTTTTCTTATGCTGTTTACCCAGCCAGCAAGACGAACCTCTTTACCCTTGTCGCCAATGCGCAACTCACCACAATTATGAGTTTTGTAAATATTTTCTCTTGTCATTATTATTCTCCTATTTGGTAAAATAAAAGGTACTCTTTTATTTCGAGTACCCTGATAAAACAATCTCAAAAACTACCCGACTGCATGCGTGTATAAAATTAGATATTATTATTGTCGTCGTTTAAGATGAATTTCATATATATTACCTATATAACACAATTATTATATAACTATAACATTACTATGTCAAACACTAATTACAAACTTTGCCCTCAATATCCACAGCACATTTTGTGGATAAAAAGCGCATTGCAAAGTGTGCCAATTTCATATTTGCGCCCAGAATGTACATGGGTTTTGTTCGCTTTTTGTTGGCAATCTTGCATAAGGCCTTGGCCACCTTAATAGATGGAATACGCTTTGCTTCTGCCTTTGCATTGTCAAAACGCTCTTGCGCCTTATTAGGACGATTACCATAGCGCTCGTTTGTGTCTGACACTACTTGCTTATTTTTAGTAAAATTAGTGCGAATATTTGCAGGATTTACCACCACCACATCAATGCCAGCACCCTTCAATTCATTACGCAAACTATATGACATAGCTACCACAGCACTTTTGCTAGAAGCATACATACTACGATATGGCATAGGCAAAAATGCCATAGAACTACCAATATTGATAATGCGCGCACCTTTTTGCATATATGGCAACGCGTTTTGAATACAACGCACCACGCCAAAAACATTTACATCATATTGACGAATCACTTGTTCCATTGGAATTAGTTCCAATACACCATTTAATCCATAGCCAGCATTATTGATTAACACATCTATTTTACCATATTTTTTGCCAATCTCATTAAATGCATTTTTCACTTGCTCGTCGCTTGTGACATCCACACAATAATCTGAGCCCTCGCTTGACCTATCTAACACAATTACAATATGCCCTTGCGCTCTTAGTAACTTGGTTGTATCCAATCCAATACCGCTAGACCCACCTGTGATAACTACAATTTTACTCATTATTGTCTCCTAAAATCACACAAAGCAACTATTGCCTTGCATAAGTATTTATAGTGTAATATAAATAACAAACTTATGCAAATATTTTATGCATAATATACATTACGAATTATACACAAAATTTTTCAATTATGCATAATATAAAATGTATATTCTTTACCATAAAAACCAAAGAATATACACACTTTAGTTCCCAGTGTGCTTACGGCATTCTGTATAAATAAATGACGGGTATTTATATTTATACCCGCCATTTGTGTTTATACACATGAGTTATCCACATTTGCACAATTGTATTTTCATAAATTTTAATGCATAATTATGAATTTTTGTATTTTTTTGCATTTTTTTGCATAAATAACCCGGTTATTAACCATAGTTATCCACTTATCCACAATTATACACCCATTTATCCACAAATATTTCTATAAAATTTTTGCACTTTGTGAAAAATTGTTACTAAAAAGTGTTAACAATGCCACTTGTCCACAATGTTGTCCACAACATATTTACTATTTATGGGCAAACACTAGTTGGAACAGTGCAAATTTCATTATTCATATTATGCGTAGAAGATGAAATTATGCTTACATCATTTATAGGATTGATACCTTCACTTGGTTTTTCGACACCTTCTATCACCACACCATTTTGTGGTTGATATATTTCGTGACGAATTTCTTCTTCTTGCACCAATTTATTATCTTCATAAGTTTGCAAATATGCTATTGCCTCGTATCCATCACGCGGATAGCTTATTCTATAATATTCACCTTCAAATAGCACTTTGTCAGTATATTCTTTTTTCACATCTTTTTGCACCACATCACCACTTGATGCAAGTTTTTTAACCACTTCGGCTCGAGTTTTGTATGTTACAGGTAATGTATGTGAATATATTTCGCAGTGCACACTACTTTCGTCATGCCAAGTGTGAATATATATTGGATAGTCGGTAGTATTAGTCCACTTTAAATCACTTACATATTCACTAACCATTGCATCTAGGGCAAGGGGGACGTATTTTACAGGTAAGGTGTGCTTATGCACTTCGTCAATTTTTTGACCTGCCAATAATAATGCATTGTATAGTGTGGTGCTTGCTTGACATATTCCGCCACCAACGCCATCCACAAATTTACTATTGTATATTATTGTAGCAACTTTGTATCCATTTTCTTCACTATGTGGG
>JAFZND010000108.1 GCA_017553065.1 Clostridia bacterium | reverse complement strand
TGTAACATTTAAAGTTGATGAATTTACATACAATTGTAGTGGATGTTCCACATCAAAACTAAATGTTGCACTTTCATTATTGCTATGGCCTGTAATACCACGATTAATAATTTTTAATGTATATGGAACAGGCTTCCACACAGCATAGAGTGTTGTGGATTGCTCAAATGAAACATTTTGACCTGCAGAGTATATTTTTTCAGTTGCACCACTGCTTAGTGCCCAACCTTCAAATGTGTAATATTCACGAGTAATGCCAAGAGTTGCAGGATTTTTAAGTGTTACATGACCCTGACCTTTTAGCATTGAATCGCTTTCAATTGTAATTGAAGAACCTGGGATATTTACATTATAATTTATATCCAAGATTTGTACAAAGTTTGGTGTGATATCAATTGTCCATCTACCATCTCTAAACTCGGCATAATTAATATTTGCCTCATTCATGGTAAATACTTCTTCCACACCAGATTTAGAAACTGTCAAAATTTTATCAAACATTCCATTTTTGCCAATTACAACCCAACCTTGCATTTGATGGTTTGGTTTTATCACAGATTGAGTGTAACTAGGAATATTGTTAAATGATGACCTAAAACTTGCGCATAATTCGTCTGATGTTGGGAAATCAATACTTGGATTCTTTTCACTTCCAGCATCAATAATGATATTGATGTAATACGTATTGTTTGCCATTTCAGCATTAAATGCCACATCGTTTGGCTTTGTTAGTGTGTACGATGTAATTACATCTGTAACATCAGAATCGCCCGAACGCACAGTCCAACCAGCAAAATGTCTGCCTGGCTCGGTAATATCATCAACCATATTTGGTTGTTTTAGTGCAAGTTGCAAACTTACTGTATCGCCAGTAATTGCTTTTGTTGTGTAATAATCAAGACGCTCATTTTTATAGTAGAATGTGAGATAGTAATATCTCTCCCACATTGCATAAAGGGTCATGTCTTCATCTAGTTCGTATCTAAATGTGCTATTACCATTTATCACATAACCTTCGCCATCAGCACGAGTGTTCCAACCCATGAATTTATACATTTCACGAGAATTATCCACGGTAAGAACTGCTGTCATACCTGTGTGGTCTGGCACATTCGTTACAAGCCCATTGTAATATGTTACAATATCATCCAAATAACCGTCTTCATACAATACTGTGATGCCTTGTGGAGCATTTGTATCAAATGAAATGTGGTATTCGTTCACTTTGAACTTACCATACAAGATAAAGTTGGTTGTTCTTACTTCACCATTTAAGATAAGTTCGCCAGATGTTCCAATTGTAGTATTAGCAAAATCAACAGGATAATTGAAATCTGCATCAAAGTACCAAGCAACAAATGTTTGATGCTCAACTACAGGATTTTCTGGTCTTGCAAATGGAGCTGAATAGGAATACATGTAAGATGCATAATCTGCAATTGTAGGAATACCTTCATTATTAGGATTATCATATGTCTTTATCCTAAATGTATATTCCCAACTCTTTGGCTCCCATTTTGGATACAATGTTGAATTTTCTGGCACCATATAGAATCCAGTGGTAGATGTATAAACATCTCCGGAACCATCTTCATGTAATGTCCAACCTACAAAATTGTAACCTGGCTTGTATGTAGCAAGTTGAATGTTTGCTCCGCGATAAGTTATAAATTCTTCACCAGTAGGAATAGAAATGCGGTCGTTATAGAAAGGATAAACTGTATCATATAGCAAACTTTCATCATCGCCTGGCATTTTGAATGTAAGTGTGTAAACAATCTTTTCGAATTTCGCGAATAATTCCATGTCGCTATTAACAGCAGAACGATTGTAATACATATCAGTTAATTCTTCGTCAGTATACCAACCTTCAAATGTGCTACCAATTTTTTCTGGTCTTGGTAAGTTTGGAAGTATATTGCCTTTCTTTAATTCTACAGAATTAAGAATCTCGTATTCATCCATAAAGTATATGGTTACTCTTGGGTAATAGTTAAAATACACAAGAATGCCTGCCACCGAAAATAGTGCCAAGGCAATTCCCATTATTATGTTCACGATCAATCGTTTTTGCTTCGTCATCTGCATTCACCTCGCGATAGTGAATTGTATTATATATCTATATAATACATTTACACACCACCTCAAGTCAATAGAATATTATCAAATTTTATTAAAATTTGCCATCTATCTTCACATCAATCACCACATCAACATGTGGTACAAAATCTTTTGGTTCGTTATAAACCTCCTTAAATTTGGCCCATTTATCGCTTTTGTATGCACTAAAAAGGTTGTCATATTCAAATAAATCAACATTGTTATTTGTTGCAAGCTCACGAGAATAGTGCAAACAATCCTTTATATCTTCCATTAGTTTAATTTTTACCGTTTCATTAATTTTTGTTTCTACTTCGCTAAGCGAATTTAAATCATTATTATCATTATTTATTTCCACAACTTTTAGTAGTAAATTACCCTTGTACTCAATCACTGGCGTATCATTCTCAAATTTACAAATTTTTTTGATATTTTTCTTTCTAATTTCAAGCATAATATCTGCATTTTTATACCCTTCGCCATTTACATTTTTTAGTTTAATAAAGCCGGTTTTTATGTTTCGTTTTAGTGCGTTGTAGCAACTTAGGTTATCAGCACTAAGTGTTGCTACTTTTTTGCCTGTTTTAAGTACGCAAATATCTCCATTGCAATTTAAAATTTTGTCACTTTTATCACCACTACTGTCCGACTGCGAATTGCTACTGCCATTATTCTCTTTGATGTCAATTATGGGAATCATACTAATGCTACTTGGCGTGTAATACTCTGTGTAAAATGCATCTAATGATGCATCTTTTGAGATTGTGTGCTCTTTGTTGTATTCTATCATTGTGCTTAGTTTTAGGGCGGGCACAATTTTGCTTGCTACTGCGGCTTCTAACACATCTTTGGCATTCTTACTAGAATTAAATAGCATTGCATTTTTTGTAAGTTCACCACTCCTATTTAGGTAATCTAGTGTGGAGCGTAAATCATCATTTAATACATCATCACTAATTACAAGTGCGTCACAGTGTGCAAGTCCAATTGCTTTGCCTATATCTAACGACATTTTGTTTAATGCATCACCAAGTGTTGTGCCTGTGGAATTGACTAATTCCACTCCGTTTGCACTATCTGTTTTTTCCGCTGTTGGTATAACAATTAGCGCTGATACCAAATAATCATTTTGCTCTTTATCAATGCCAATAGCTGTTACAATTGCTTTTTCATTTGCCTGTGATGGCAAATAAATAGCAGGGGCAAAATATATTAATCCTGCAATGATAATAAAAACAAATAAATTGTTTTTAAACAACTTTTTTAGCTTTGCCAACATGTTTTATTTTCCCCCTATATTTTTTAATTTGCTCACACAACATAATTACTAACAAAATAGTTGGCAACAATATATGCAACACAATTGTTGCAATGCAGAATGTCGTACTAGTAGTAACATCAATTAGTTTTGATAAATTCATATAAAAACCAATCATGCCAGCAAGCAAAATAATTGCACAAATGCCACCACACGCCACGGGCTTAATTCCTTTAAACATTTCTTTTAAAATGGATGAAGAAATAGATGTTGTTATACATATTTGAAGCAACAATGCAAATGTCCATATAATAGAACTAAACCAGTCAATTCTTGCAGAATTGTTTGGCAAATCAGTATATAATGGCATATCACTAAATGCGTATGGCTTGTATATTCCAATATTTTTAAATAGCCCTACATACATAATCATAAAAAACACAACAAATATATATGTTGCAGCCACTATCACAAGCAATTTTTTGTGTGATGACTTATCTTCTTTTATATCTCCCATACACATTAGCAATATTATCCAATCACCATACACAAAAGTTGTTCTAAATATTCCTTCCACAATACCCCTTGGATGTGACATAAATGGCAATAAATATTCAAGATTTACATCTTTTATGGGAATAATTACTGTTAAAATTACACCTATTACAATTAGCATAAACAAAATTTCAGTTGTTCGTGCTACACTACGCAACCCCTTTGCCCCCACATAAGCCACAAGCAAAACAATTGGTATTGCAAACCAAATCCAGCTGAAATTTTCAAATAAAAATTCCAAAAAATAATGGTGTACTTCTTTTACTGCAAGCAATGTCTTTAGCATAAAATATACAAAAATTATGCCATAAATGGCATAAAATACAATTTTGCCAAAATATTTAATTAAAATATCTTTAAATGATTTACCAGGAAAAAATGCACAAGCGCACACCACAATTACTGCAAATACAAAATCAAATAATAACCCTATCAAAACAGATATGTATGCATCATTTTTTGCATAGCTACTAACAATAGCGGGGAAATATAAAAATTTAAGAGCAATTATTGAAATACACATCATTCGGCACAATTGTTTATTTGTTATTGTCTTCATTTCTCATCCTCACCTTATTTGTATTTTTAATGCTGTTTGGCCTATTTTTGAACCTTGTTAAATGCGCTTTGAACATTCCATCTTTTGTGTCACCTTTCACATATGGCGCATAAGGTGCAAGATATGGCGAGCCGTACGAATCAAAATCGCTTAATCGAATAAGCAAAAATATACTAAAAATTATCACTCCATAAAACCCCAGCAATCCACCAATTATTGTATAACCAAATCTTAGTATGCTTAGCTGTGAAGTGTGGTCGGGAATTGTGTATAAAGTAATACCGCTAAGTGCTACTATCATCACCGCAGGTGATGAAATAAGTCCTGCCTCTACTGCTGTATCGCCTAGAATTAGCGCTCCCACAACTGATAATGCAATGCCCAAATATTGTGGCATTCTAAGACTTGCTTCATACAAAATTTCAAACAATATTAACACAAACAATATTTCCATAAATGGCGTAAATGGGATATTCTGCGTAGAATTAATTATGGTAATCAAAAAAGTTAGTGGCAACACCTTGTAATGGTATAATTGCACACTTAAATACAGTGATGGCAACATTATAGTTATCAAACAACACGCAAGTCTAAGCCACCTAATCAAACTTGCATGCACATTGTTTGAATAATAATCATCACTATTTTGTATATCTTCAAAAAGTAAAAATGGCAAAGTCAATACAATAGGACTACCATCCACTATTATTGCTGCCCTTCCTTCCAATAACTTTGCACTAACAACATCTGGTTTTTCACTAGTACCCACTTGCTTAAATATACTTCCCGGTCTTTCTTCCAAAAAAGATGCAACATAATTGCTGTCTATTATGCCATCAATGTTGATTTTTTTAATTTTTTCTTT
>JAFZND010000107.1 GCA_017553065.1 Clostridia bacterium | reverse complement strand
GGTACTGCTCCAAAAACAGTGCCGATACTGCTCCACCCATAGAGTGCGCGTACAGAATATGCTTCAAGCCCTCCGTCTGCGGATTCACCACGTGATCCATAAAGGCTTTTAAATCCTCCACATACTCTCGATAGCTATCCACATGCACCACATCCGGCTCTTTGCCCTTTCCCTGGGAAAAGCCATGTCCGCGTTGCTCATAAAAATTTAACCATTTGTTTCTAAGCTCTTTGCTAGTAATTTTCATTTGTCCCTCTAAACTTTTTAAATTTTTAATTTAAACTCAAAAGTATAATATCACTTGGTGGCTTTTTATTCAACTTATTTTGCTACAATTTTACTACTTTTGTTTATTGTACTTACCAAAAAAATAAAATGAAGCAATAAGTACACTCATAATTCCGCCAAAAAGAATTAACGCCAGTCCTGTCTGCACACCCAATGTTTGATCAATTAAATTTGCGTCAAATTTAATAATATCAAGCAGTGCGCCACTGATTAGTTGAGATAAGGCAGTTACAGCACTACTTGTAAATGTAAGCATACCCGTGTATGTTGCCGTTCTGTCATCGCTATAATTTTCATTAATCTTTTTAACTTCGTCATTGTATATGCTAAGTGGAATTGTGTACAGTGCACCACTACCCGCACCACAAATAAACATTCCTGCAATACAAAAATAATAGCTAATGTAATTTAGTTCGAACCTAAACACATACACTAGCATTACCGCAAACACTCCTGTGGTGGTCACAAAAATAGAAATGAGTATGGTTTTTAATTTATCTTTTTTGGATAACTTATACCAAACCACTTGACTAAGCGATGCGCCAAGTAATAGTGAAATAAGTATTATTGTAATCTGCGTAGATGAATAGTAAAAACAATATGTGAAAAAATGCATCCCTATACTCATAAGTATTACTGCAGACACATCTGCACTAGCAGAACCAATTATAATATTCCTTAAATTTTTGTGTTTAAATATCCCTACAAAATGTTTAAACATTTGTTTAATATTTATTGATTTTGGTGGTTTTGTGTCAAAATCCCTTTTGTTTTTGGTAAAAAATATACAAAATAGTGCACACACAAGACATACTGCAGAGCAAACATATGCAATGTATCTATATCCAGTTGGGTTTAATTGACCCACTGGGTATTCTATTGAATTTGGTAAAAATATTGTAAACAACACGCTTGGTAAAACCATGCCCACAAACATAAAACATGTGCGCGATACCATTAGACGCGTATTTTTATTTTTGTCTGTGGCAAGGTCAACACCTAGTGCGCTGTATGGTGTAGTATAAAATGATATGGCTGTTTGAATGATAATTAGTGACATTAGTACCCACAAAAATTTTAATGCCGTGCCCATATTGTGTGGCACACACCACACCGCAAGATTTACTGCCGTCATCGCAATGCACGCAATAAGCATATATCCTTTTCGTCTACCAAATTTACCAAGTGGAAATTTATCGCTAACAAATCCCACAATTGGGTCACCCAGTCCATTCCATGCTGTACTGATTGCCACTGCAATTCCTGTTAATGTGCCACCAAGGCCTAGTACTGACGTTCCATAAAACATAAAAAAATTACTAATTGTATTTGCAATAATGCTATAACTAAGATTACCTATGCCATACGATATTGTGTTTTTCATACTAACTATTATTGTCAAAACAAATCAAAAAAAACACCCTTACGGGTGTTATTTAATTAAAATATATCGTCAAAATCACTTTCTACAAATGGTACAACATATTTTACATCTGGCATTGGAACTTCTCTAGATTCTGGTGCTGGTGCGCCACTTTCCAAAGACATCTTGTCTGCATCTTTGCCAAGATTTACGAATGTTGTAGTGTCTGGTAGCCATTTTACTAATATTTCACCAATAGGACCATTACGATGCTTTGCCACAATAATTGTAGCTAAGTTGCCTTGTTTTTCTGTGTCTGGGACATCATTGTATAAATCAGGTCTATAAATAAACAATACAATATCTGCATCTTGCTCAATAGCACCAGATTCACGCAAGTCACTAAGTTGTGGCTTATGATCTCCTTTACGTTGTTCTGGAGCACGAGATAATTGTGAAAGTAAAATAATTGGCACATCCAATTCACGCGCTGCAATTTTCAAGCTACGCGTAATTTCACTAATTTCTGCTTGTCTATTTGCATCTCTTGATTTTCTATCACTTGCCATAAGTTGCAAGTAGTCAATCATAATAAGGTCTAGACCTTTTTCGCGTTTTAATTTTTCACATTTATGAAGGATGTCCATAGGTTTATTAAGAGAACTATCATCCACATAAATATCTGCATTTGCTAGTTTTTCTTTTGCGCCCCATAATGCTTGCCATTCTTTTACACCAAGTTCGCCCTTGTTTGCTTTTGTCATGCTCACATATGCCACAGAGCAAAGTGAACGCATTGCAAGTTGTTTTTTAGGCATTTCTAGTGAGAACACTGCCACTTTTTTCTTTCCTTGAATTGCAGCATAGTTCACTATGTTCATAGCAAGAGATGTTTTACCACAACCAGGGCGGGCAGCAATAAGAATAAGATCACTATTTTGAAGACCATTTGTAATCTTATCTAATCCATACAAACCTGTTGCAATACCACGAAGACTATTCCTATCTTTTTGGATAATTTCAAATTTTTCAATTACACTATCCAAATCTTCTTTAATTGGTGTTAAATTACTGCGTTCTTCTGTTTCTGCAATTGTAAAAATATTACTTTCTGCAAATGTAATTGCCTCGTTTTTGTCCATGCCCTCGTATGCTTTGTTGATAATATCTTTACTTGCACCAATCAATTTTCTAAGTACGCTATCGCGCTTTACAATCTCTACATAATGCTCGTAGTTGGATGCGCTTGGCACAATGTTTGTAAGACTTGTAATGTAATCCATACCACCAACAGAATCAAGCATATCTTTTTTGGATAATTCATCAGTAAGTGTGATTAAATCTACTGGATTACGATTTACAACAATATTAAACATTGCATCAAATATAATTTTATGTGCTTCTACATAAAAATCATCAGCTTTAAGGTCGCTTACGATATTTGCTGCTGCATCATCGTCTATTAATGCACAACCAAGTACACTTTGCTCGCCTTCTACACTGTGTGGCATCATTCTTACATCGTTGTCTTTTGTTTTAGCCATTATTTCTCCTTGTCATCAGGTGTGATAATTTCCACATCGTTTACTTCTTGTTTTTTCTTACTTGAATTATTTCCATTTTTCTTTGCTTGTTTTTTTACTTTTCTGCGTGCCTTATTAAGTTGCTTTTGGCGTTCTATTTCTTCTTGTTGTTTTTGTGCTTTGCGTGCTTCAATCTTGTTGTATATCACAAGACATACTGCAACAACTGCAAGTAACACAACACAATCTAAAAGTGTTGCTCCCCAAAAAGACAATTTATTAAATACATATATGTTTAGCACAATAAGAATTGGTAGTGCTATTGCAAACATAACTCCGTATTTAATCAATCCTTTTTTTATTACGCGTTTGTCAAAAAAATATCTATCTCTACTCATAATACATTTATCTTATCACAAAATTTGTTATTTTCAATAACATTTTTTATAAATCTTTGTCACTTTCATCAATTTCTATGTCTTCATCAGCTTTTACTTGTTTTGTTTTATTCATTCTTGCACCATACATCATAATGAGCGCAAACATAATCACAAATGTAATTCCAAGTGCCAAGTAATACCAACCTGTGGAATTAGCTGTTTGATAATAAAACATTAATTCTTGGTCTGGATTTGAAGCATCTAGTTCCCACAAATGATATTTATATCCATCTTGTTCCATCACAGCATCTGCATCACTCTTTAATCTTAAGTCGGTGGTTACAAACATTTGTCTAAGCTTAATGTCGCTTGCCTTAAACTCGCCATCAGTATATTTATCTGCATACACCTCAGTAAAGTTTTTCATTGGCTGACTATCATCTTGTAGTTCCAAACTAAAATTGGAGATATCGCCAAATGCGTTTGATGTTTTTTCAATGTATTTGATTATAAATGCACTTACGCTATATCCAGATTTGTCTTTGTCTGTATCCTTATTTAAATCAATCACATTTGCTTGATATACATGTGGTAAAATGTTTGTGTTAAGCAATTCAAACAACTCTTGTGTTTCACACCTTGTGATGACTTTTACATATCTAAACTTAGGATCAATATCGTTATTGGAAAGTACTTGTACAGAAATACCATCTCTAATGTTGATATCTCCATATTGGTCGCGTTGAGCAATCAATGGCGTTGCATAATAGTTTTGAACATCACGGAAAACATCATTTATGATGTTTGTTGCAACAGTTCTATCTACATCTTGGTCAATTTCAAAAATCATAACATCTTCAACACTGCCATCTGCATTCATCCAATGTTGATACTCAATTGTTGCACAACCAAAGAGTATAGTGGTGCACAACACAAAAATAATTACACTTAAAAATCTTTTCATGCGCACACCTCCTATAATATCATATTTATTATAACTAATTTTATTAAATATTTCAATAAATTTGCTATACTATGACTTACTCTTTGATTTTGACAAATAATTTTAAATAATGCCCTTGCTTAAAAGTTGATTATTACCAAAAATTGTAATATAATATAATGTTATGGAAGATACAGTAAAAAGCAGTTACTTGGGCTCCAAGTACCTAATGGACAACTTAAAAAAACAAAAAGTTCAAATCTTGCGTGGACAATTTTTAAAGGGTTATGGCATCACCATTTACGAAAAGGGTACCATTACAAAAACTTATTATGACACGCCAGATTGCTTTTTCAATCAAGTTGGCATCACCATCAACATAAACAAACGCAAAGAAGGTGGCGAACTTGTAGTTAGATTTAATTCTAGTGCTAACAGAATTATGTTTTTAACAAACATTCCAGACACTTTCTCAGTTAAAATTAATCCAAAAAGCAGAATAAGCGACCATATTAGATTTATCACTAGCGCAATATATGAACTTATTCCAAATGGTATTAGTGCAAATGTTGAAGAACTACTTAAAACTCTTACACCTATCATGATTGTAGAGAAAAAACGCGAAAGATTTAGAGCAATTAATGCAAATGGATTCAAAACAATTATGTCATTTAGCTACTCAACATACTCAAATCAATTAAACAAAAAGCGTAGCAAGGTGGAAGTTTTGGAATTCCAAAGCGACTCCATTAATAACGAATTCTGGCCTACATTTAACAAACTTGTTAGATTTGAGTTCCCTACTCTTATTGAAGCACAATCAAGCGACTTAAATCTTGGCATAGATCTTACAGCAAAATAAACGACTAAATGTTTTAGTCGTTTTTTGTTTTGATATAAAATACATTTGATATATAATTGTGATTGAGATTTTTTAAAGGAATAAATTATGGACGAAAATAAAGATAAAAAAGAAGCAAGAAAAGAGAAAACAAAAGAAACACTTTGGCAATCAGCAAAATTCACATTGTTTTCAATATCTGCAGGACTTATTCAAATTGGCTCATTTGAACTAATGTATGATATTATTGGTTGGAAGTCATGGTGGGCAACATATCTAATAAGTTTAGTTTTGTCAGTTGTTTGGAATTTTACTTTCAATAGAAAATTCACTTTTAAGGCAGCAAATAATATCCCTATTGCAATGTCACTTGTATTCTTATATTATTGTGCATTTACACCTGTCTCCGTAT
>JAFZND010000106.1 GCA_017553065.1 Clostridia bacterium | reverse complement strand
TGGGATGACGCAATTTACGAAGCGCTTTTGCTTCAATCTGACGGATTCGCTCTCTGGTAACATTAAATTCCTTACCAACTTCTTCCAATGTTCTTGCATGGTTGTCATCTAATCCATAACGAAGACGAATAACTTTTTGTTCGCGTGGTGTAAGTGTTTCAATAACTGCTAATAATTGTGCTTTTAAAATATCTTGTGTGGTGTGGTCAGTTGGCGACAAAATGGAATCATCTTCCACAAAGTCAGCAATTTTTGACTCATCTTCTTCACCCACAGGGCTTTCTAAACTAACAGGGTCTTGTGCAATTTTTTGAATTTCGTTTACGCGTGCTTCGCTAATGCCCATACGCTCGGCAATTTCACTAGGACTAGGATCACGGCCTAATTCTTGCATAAGTTGTTTTGACACACGAGAAAGTTTGTGAATTGTTTCAACCATGTGCACAGGAATACGAATTGTACGCGCTTGGTCAGCAATAGCACGGGTAATGGCTTGTCTAATCCACCAAGTTGCATATGTACTAAATCTAAATCCCTTGGTAAAATCAAATTTATCTACTGCTTTTAATAAACCCAAATTACCTTCTTGAATTAAGTCCAAAAATTGCATTGAACTGCGATTTACATACTTTTTTGCAATACTTACAACAAGTTTTAAGTTGCGCTCGCAAAGTTCTTTTTTTGCTCTTTCATCGCCATCAAGGATACGCTTTGCAAGTTCGATTTCTTGCTCAGAAGTTAAAAGTTGCACTGTGCCAATGTCTTTAAGATACATTTTTACTGGGTCATCAACTTTTACATTACTGATGATATCCATCAAATCTTCATCTTTAATTTCGTCAGCATCTGATTCTTCAACTACAATACCCTCTTCTTTGAAAGATGTGATAATTTTATCAATTTCTTCCATTGATAGTTCGTGATCAATAAGTTTATTACCAATTTCATCTGTGGTAATATAACCATTGCGTTTTGCTAAATCTTTTAAAATTTTAATATCTCTTTCTAAATCTTCCATTGACTCACCTATTTCTTCTTTTTTATAAGTTCATTTAATTTTGTCATTAATTGAGTACGCTCTTCATTTGATTGTGAATTTTTTATTTTTTGCAATAAATCATCTTTTTGCATTTGTGTTTTACAATTTACGAGAGTTTTTACGCAATCTTTGTAATAATTCTCATTTACATTGCTAGATGGCTCATAACTAATTAGTTCACTTATTGCTAAATTATTTTCCACATCAAACATGCTAAACAATGTGCTAATTATTGGTTTTTCATTTTTTGCATACTGCGATTCAATATATTCATACACTTTTAAATAATCAGGATCAAGTATACTGTCTTTTATGTCTTGTGACAATGTGGCAAAATCTTGTTTATTAAGTAATGCCCACATCACAAAACGCAAAGCTTTTACATATGCATTTTCTTTTCTGCCATTGTCTTCATCCACTTTCTTTGGTTCTACAATTTCAACTTTCAATTCTTCTTTGCCACTATTATTTTCCAAATCACTACGCAAAACGCGTTTATTAATTCCACTAAGTTGAGCAACTTTATCAATATAAATATCTTGCTCACTATTTGTACTAAGACTTGCAATTATATTTAAACTTTCAGTAACAAATTTATTCTTCTGTTCAAGCTTGTCCAAATTGTAATCATGAGCATATTTATCTATTAAGTACTCCACCCAATATTTTGCACTGCTAATCACCTTGTAAAACTCATCTTTGCCATTAGCATTGATAAATTCATCTGGATCTTGTCCGCCAGGCAAATGGCAACAGAATACTTGCAAGCCACTCTTTACTAAAATTTCAATACTGCGTAGAGTTGCTTTAACACCTGCACTATCACCATCAAAACACAAAACAACTTTATTGCAAAATCTTCCAAGTTCTTTTGCATGATATGCCGTAAGTGCTGTGCCCATAGTAGCAACAGCATTAGTAATACCTGCTTGGTACATACTAATAAGGTCTATTTGACCTTCTACAATAATTATTTCATTTAGTGCTTGAACTTGCTTATGAGATTTAACAATATTTATACCATAAAGAGTTTTTGACTTATCAAAAACAATTGTTTGAGAAGTGTTTTTGTATTTGCCATAATCCGACTTCTCAAGTACTCTTGCACTAAACCCTACAACATTGTTATAAGTGTTTATTATAGGGAAAATTAGTCTATTTGCATAGCAATCATAGTACTTACCATTTTTTTCTTCAACCACACCTGCTTCCACCATTTCTTCTAGTGTGTAACCAAGTGATTTTAGGTGTGATACTACATTGTCCCAACCAAGAGAATAGCCAATGGCAAATGCCTTAATTGTAGGCACACTAATTTTGCGTTTTGCAAGATAATCACGAGCAACTTGCGCCCTTGCATCATTTAAGTTTCCAAAGTAATACTTTGCTACGTCTTTTAACAATTTGTAACACTTATCTACTTTTTTCTTTTTTAATGCTATGTTTTCATCTTGAGTATATTCTGGCAATTCCATGCCCGCCTTCTCTGCCAAGATTTTGCAAGCATCATAAAAATCAATGTTTTCAATTTTTTCTACAAATTTAATAACATCACCAGATGCTCCACAACCAAAGCAATGATAATATTGCTCATACTCATTTACTGCAAATGAAGGTGTCTTTTCAAAATGAAAAGGACAACATGCCCACCATGTTTTTCCTTTTTTTTGTAAAGTTACATACTTAGACAAAGTAGTAACAATGTCATTATTAAATTTTAATTTATCAATCCACTCAGATGAAAAGCCCTTGTCCATAGTGTACCTTATAAATTTTATCTTTATGTTTTTGTAAAAAATCCTTACAATAATTTTATACAACGCGCAATCACTATTTCCTTTTTATCTATATAAAAAAATATAAAAAAAGAAAAGCATTGTCAAAATGCTTTTCTTTAAATTTTTTATTTTTGGTTTTTGATAGCTGCTTGTGCTGCTGCAAGGCGAGCAATAGGAACTCTGTATGGTGAGCAACTTACATAATCTAATCCTGCATTGTGACAGAATTCAATTGACGAAGGATCACCACCATGTTCTCCACAAATACCACAATGGATATCCGGACGAGTTTTATGACCATTCTCAACTGCCATTTTTACTAACTTACCTACCCCATTTGTATCAAGTCTTGCAAATGGATCTGACTCATATACTTTGCTTGCATAATAACTTGGTAAGAATTTACTTGCGTCATCACGCGAGAAACCAAATGTCATTTGTGTTAAATCGTTTGTACCGAAGCTGAAGAATTCTGCTTCCTTAGCAATCTCGTCAGCAAGCAATGCTGCACGTGGTATTTCAATCATTGTACCAACTTTGTATTGAAGTTTTGATTTATTTTCTTTTATTACAGCATCAGCAGTTTCAACAACAATCTTTTTGCACAATGCTAATTCTTTTACTTCACCTACTAATGGAATCAGTATATTTGGCACAACATTCCATTTTGGATGACGCTTTTGAACAGCAAGTGCTGCCTTAATAACTGCCTTAGTTTGCATTACTGCAATTTCTGGATAAGTTACAATCAATCTGCATCCACGATGTCCCATCATTGGGTTGAATTCGTGCAAGCTATCGCAAATCAATTTAATATCTTCCACAGATTTATGTTTTGCTTTTGCAAGCAATTTAATATCTTTTTCTTCTGTTGGAACAAATTCGTGCAAAGGTGGATCCAAATACCTAATAATTACTGGTTTACCTTCCAATGCTTCCATAAGTCCTTCAAAGTCTTTTTGTTGAATTGGTTCCAATGCATCCAATGCTTTTTCACGCTCTTCTTTTGTGTCTGAGCAAATCATTTCACGGAATTTTTCAATTCTGCCTGGTCCAAAGAACATATGCTCAGTTCTTGTAAGACCAATACCCTCAGCACCCAATTCTGCTGCGCGCTTTGCATCTTCTGGTGTATCAGCATTTGTACGAACACCAAGTCTACGATATTTATCGGCCAATCTCATAATTCTGCCAAAATAACCTGAATTTGGGTCAGCAGGAACTGTTTTGATAGCTATATCGTATATTTTACCTGTAGAACCATCTAATGAAATGTTATCACCTTCGTGGAATACCTTGCCACCAAGTTCAAACCATTTTTCTTCTTCGTGCATCTTAATATCGCCACAGCCAGAAACACAGCATGTACCCATACCACGCGCCACAACAGCTGCGTGAGATGTTTGTCCGCCACGAACAGTAAGAATACCTTGAGCATATTTCATACCTTCAATATCTTCTGGTGATGTTTCCAAACGCACTAAAACTACTTTCTTCTTTTGTTTACCAAGTTTTACTGCTTCTTCTGGTGTGAAAACAACAGAACCTGCTGCAGCACCAGGAGATGCTGCAATACCCTTGCCTACAACATTATTTTTGTCTGCTTTTGCAAGTGCTTGGGTATCAAATGTAGGATGTAACAACATATCAAGCGACTTAGCATCAATTTGCATAAGTGCTTCTTGTTCTGTGATTTTACCTTCATCAATCAAATCACATGCAATGCGAATAGCTGCTGCAGCTGTACGCTTACCATTACGTGTTTGAAGCATGTATAGTTTACCCTTTTCAATAGTAAATTCCATATCTTGCATATCGTGATAATGATTTTCAAGAGTTTTGCAAACTTCCAAAAATTGATTGTAAACATCTGGCAAAACTTCTGCCATCTTTGAAATTGGCATTGGTGTTCTAACAC
>JAFZND010000105.1 GCA_017553065.1 Clostridia bacterium | reverse complement strand
TCAACATTTGGTCAAGAGGTTTTAGAAGAAGTAAAAGCTCTTGAAGAGGCAATAGACGGCTTTGGCTTATTAGAATATGAATACACCGATGGCGTCACATACAAACTAGATGATGGAAAATCAAAAACATGGTATAGTGCTTCTGGTAATGGTTGGGTACAATTAGAACCAGGCGAAAAGACGAATTATATAATACGCAATTCGTATGGTAAAATTATAACAGTTGACGAAAATGGAGAAGAAAGAGTAGGAATTGACACAAGTAAAATTGCTACACTTTCCATTCAAAATATAAATGTGTATGCACGCGATGTGCTTGCATGCATTACACGCATTACATACACAGACAATGGTAAAGCAATAATCACAACCCAAATTGGTAGTTCAAAAGATGCAAAATATAATGATGTTATTATGTTTGCAAATGGCAAAGATGGTAATGTAAGTTCTGCTCAGATATATTTTGATAGATATTCATATTTATTTTCACCTAGTTTCACATTTAACTTTAGAAGATTATTAAATGAAGAAACGCCAGACCCAATTTACAATGTTGAGCAATTCAAGGCAATGCAACAAGGCGGATATTACATTTTGCAATCAGACCTTGTGCTTGATAAATGGGTGCCAATGGAAGCAAACTTTGCGCTTCTAGATGGTAATATGCATGTAATTACAATCAATAGTTTTGATATAACTGATGTATCCACAAGCGGTTCATATGTTGGTTTATTTAGCACAGTATCACGCGCATACGACTCAAATTATGTAAATAATTCCACAGTAATTCAAAACTTAACAGTGGAAATATCACACGACATTGTACTAGATATGACAACTTACACAAATGTAAGCTTTGGTATTATTGCTGGTCAAAATGAAGGTGTAATTACCAACTGCCGAGTAGTAAACAACGCAGAAGACATTATTAACGAGCGCTTGTCTAACTTGTTTATCATGGCCACGGAACAAGGTATAGAAGAAGCTCGCAATATGTACACATCATATGTTTACACAAATGATGATTTGACACTTATTGTTGGTCCTTTGCCACTTACCACAATCAATAATGATAAGCGCCATATTGGTGCAGTGCTTAATGAAGTAATTGGATTTGATAACTTTGTGTATGACTATATTCAAGCAAAAGTTGAAGGTAGTTCAATACTAAGCTCTACAAATAACAATTTCATCAAAATATTTGATGAAAACTTCCAAAATGTCTTACCAGAATTTTCAATATCATACTCTGATGTTGCTGGCAAATACATTTCAAAGTGGAAAGTTGGTGACAACGATCAATCAAATGAGTATAATAGCGTAGCAGAATTTGTTGAGACATACTATCAAGAATTATTGTATGCATACAATACCATCGTCCGTAGTAGTGATTATGAAAATCTAGCTCGTGAATACTTTATTGAGGTATACAAAATTAGATCCGCAGAAGATGCGCGTCATCCAATTAGTGAGAGCGATGTGTTACTCAATAGATTTAAAAGTATTATTGGTAGCACCGAGATGGTGAACTATGGTGTTTATGTGGCTAAGTACTAT
>JAFZND010000104.1 GCA_017553065.1 Clostridia bacterium | reverse complement strand
ATGCCACGCTCAATAATTTTACTATTTACTTGTACTGCATATTCAATTTGAGATTGAACTAAATCTTTTTCGTTGTATGTTGGCCAAGCAAAGTCATCAATTTTACCAAAGCCACACACTTCAAACATTTCTTCTGCAAAGTGTGGTGCATATGGGGAGAGTAGGCGAAGAAGTGTTTTATATTCTTCTTTTGACACATGTGCCAACGTTTCAAGATAATTTACATATATCATAATAGCACTAATGCCAGTGTTGAATTTGAGTGTATCTATGTCTTGAGTTACATTCTTTGTGGTTGTTGCCATCATGTATGCTTTGTCTTTGTCGCTATTTTCGCCTAATTTTTCTTTTAATGCTTCGATGCGTGTCAAAAGTTTTTGGCAAGGTTTAAGTGTATCTTCACTCCATGGTTTTGTGGCAGTGTAGTCACCCATAAACATTTGTGCAAGACGGCACACATCTGCGCCATATTCTTTTACATATAGCATAGGGTCAACAACATTTCCGCGAGATTTGCTCATTTTTGTGCCATCAGAGCCAAGAATTAGGCCTTGTTGCACACGACGTAAGAAAGGTTCACTTGTTGGAACTAATCCTTGGTCGTACAAGAACTTATGCCAAAATCTTGCATATAGCAAGTGGCGTGTAACGTGTTCGCCACCACCATTATATAAGTCCACCATGCCCCAATATTTTAGTTTGTCCATATCGGCAAAGGCGTGATCGTTGTGTGGGTCCATGTAACGAAGCCAATACCAAGAGCTACCTGCCCAGTTTGGCATAACATCTGTTTCGCGTTTTGCTTTTCCACCACAATGTGGGCAAGTGGTATTTACCCAACTATCAATGCGTGATAGTGGACTTTCGCCATCATCAGTAGGTGTATAGTGATCCACAATAGGTAATGTTACAGGTAATTCGTTGTCTGGCACAGGTACCCAACCACATTTGTCACAATATACAAGTGGCACTGGCTCGCCCCAATAACGTTGACGAGAGAATACCCAATCGCGCATTTTGTAATTTGTGGTATGTTCACCCAATTTGTGCTTTACCAAATACTCTGTAAGTTTTTCTTTTGCTTGTTCTACGGTAAGGCCTGTGAATTCGCCTGAATTTACAAGTTTGCAACCTTTTCCTAAATAATCTGCTTTTTCAAAAGCTTGTTTTGATATATCTCCACCAGATATTACTTCTACCATAGGAAGATTAAATTTCTTTGCAAATTCCCAGTCGCGTTCATCGTGTGCTGGTACTGCCATCACGGCACCAGAGCCATATGTAGCAATAACATAATCGCTAATAAATACAGGAACATGTGCACCTGTGATAGGATGAATAGCATAAATGCCTTTTAATTCACATCCTGTTTTTTCTTTTATTAACTCGGTGCGCTCAAATTCACTTTTGCGTGAAGATTCATATACATATTTTTCAACTTCGTCATAGTTTGTAATTTTATCTTTTAGTTTTTCTACAAGTGGCATTTCTGGTGCAAACACAAAATAAGTAATGCCCATTACGGTTTCAATACAAGTGGTGTATATATCAAAAGTGTCGCCGGTAGACAATTTACATGTCATATTTGTACCTTCTGATTTTCCTATCCATTTGCGTTGCATTGCTTTAATGCTATCCCAATATAATGTGTCATCTAAGCCATCAAGCAATTTTTCGCTGTATGCACTCATTTTTAGCATCCATTGGCTTTTTGGTTTTTGCACAGTAGGTGTGCCACAACGCTCACATACGCCACCGCTAGATTCTTCGTTACTAAGACCAATTTTGCAATTTGGGCACCAGTTAATGTTTGCTGTTGCTTTGTATGCAAGGCCTGCTTTGTAAAATTGCAAGAATAGCCATTGTGTCCAGCGATAATAATCTTCGTTGCTAGTTGCAATTTCTCTATCCCAATCAAACGAAATACCAAGTGATTTAATTTGCTCAATAAAATGAGCAATGTTTTTCTTTGATACTGCTTGTGGGGTGGTGTGTTCCTTTATGGCATAATTTTCGGTAGGAAGACCAAAACTATCCCAACCAATAGGAAATAACACATTGTAACCTTCTGCGCGTTTTTTACGTGCTACAATATCCATGGCAATTTGATTAGTGGTATGGCCCACATGCAAACCAGAACCAGATGGAAAAGGGAATTCCACAAGTACATAATATTTTGGCTTTGAACTGCCATCTATTGCGTGATATCTATGTTCTTTGTCCCAAGTGTCTTGCCACTTTTTTTCAATCTTTTTAAAATCCATAAGTTCACCTATATTAGTTACTGATTACTTAGTATTATATAATAATAAGCAAATATATTCAAATACTTTTGTATGGTTTTGATATGTAATAATCACAAAAAAACTACACTTACGATAAAAATCATAAGTGTAGCAAAATAATTAAACCATATTATTTTTTCTTTCTGTTTTTGATAAAGTAAACAACTAGTATGCCGCCACCAACTACAACTAATGTACTTGCAACAGATATAATTACTACTAGTGTTACATCTGTGCCACCTTTTGCTGTGCTGTCATCAGATGAAGATTTTTCTCTCCAACGAGCATATAGGGTGGTATCTTCAGTAATGGTTGTATTTGCTGTGAATGCCTTTGAATAATTTTCATCCATATACCATCCACCAAATGTGCAATTTGCTTTTGTAATTGCAGGATTTGGTAAGGCAATACGCATGTTGTATTCAAGGCCCGTAATATCATTAATTACTTCTTCTGTGCCGGTAACAAATGTTACTGTGTATGTTTTGTCAGTATATGTTGCGCGCAGTGTTAAATCATGTGTAGGCATTGCATAATTTGTGTTTGCGTTGTATACCACGCCACTATCATCCCAACCGGTAAATACTTTGCCAGGTACACTAATTACATCTAATGTTCTAAAGTTTACATTGCGTCTTAATGTTTCTGTACGCACAACAACATTTTGACTATTGATATATTTCAATGTGTATTCTGTTTTTACTTGATTGGAGATATAATCTGTTGTTGATTTACTTAAAACAGTATCAAATGATACGCCATCAGATTTTAATCCGCCAAGATTTAATTCCAATCTTATGCCATCAATACTGCTAATACTATTTTTTGGTTTGTAATAATTGAAATTGCCAACTATGTCAAATGTATCACCTTCATATATATCTGCCTCGTAGAATATGTTTTTGACAACATCTAATGTAACAGTTTTATCATCAATTTCGCTTATAGCATTATTTTTGCTAAAATACAATTTGATTTGTTTACCATTTTTAGATAATATTGCAACTATGCTGTCGTTACTATCAACAATAATTTCATCAAGTTTTACACCTTCAAGTTTCACATATCTACCATTTAGACGAGAATCATTAGCATTTCTTGTGATTTGTGACATATTAAATACTTCTGCTTCGATAGGTGTGCCATGCACAATATCGCTTACGAGTTCTTTACTTGAATTTCTTCTAATTTGTCTTCTTTGTGTAGGGTTTGTGCCTGTGTTGTCGTAATCAAAATCACCAATTACGGTAACAACATCTCCTAATTTTAAAGTATCTTTTGCTAGTAGTGTATTGCCTACATATACTCTTGTGGCATAATTTACACCATCAACTTCAGTTTGAATTATAAAGTTTTCAATTCCTTCTTGAGAATTGTGAATGTCAATTTCTATGTATGTTACAGTACCACGCATATACACAGTATGACTATAGTTGTTAGGTAAACTATAAAAATCTTTTGTAGATATCATCAAATTTTCTATATCTGCTTCGTCACTTGTTACAAGGTTTCCTTGATATACAACTGCCTTTACAGTAATGTAATCATATAAATGTAAACCTTTTTCGTATGCTGTGATAAGTGTAGCAGTATTTGTGCCATCAGTAATTGTGTAAGTGTGAGCATCTGTTACTGCACTTATTTTTACTGTTCCCGCGTTTACATATTGCAAATTGTGTGTTAAGTAATCTGCAAGTGTTACTTCTTCTACTGTTTCTTCACTGCCACTTCGTGTGGTGAGAATAGTTGCGGTAATGTATGTTTCAGTTGTTTTTGTAAGTGTGCCTGCCACTTTGTAATTTTGGCCAGCACTAATCTGGGTTATTTCTTTATTTGTGCCATTATTAACTTTTACAACAATACCATAACCATTGTATTGTAGAACAAATAAACTATTTGCATTGTCTACATATGTTACAACACCTTTTGTGAGTACATCTTGTCCATCAGTGCCATTTTCAATAATTTCTTGCACACTATTGGATTTTACAACAACGTAATCCGTGTTGTTTGCACATTTTAATGTGAGAACATCTTGTGCACCTTGTGTTTTGTCAAATGTGAATTTTTTATTAAATACAAGACCGCGAACTATTTGAAGTTCATCGCCTTGTTCAAGGTTTAATGAGTTTGAGTTATCAATATTGAGATATGTTACATATTGATTGCTCGAACCAAATCGTACTTGATACATGTTGCTGCTTGCATATTCTACTGATGTTACTACAGCATTAGTTATGCTTACTGAACGGTGCATATATGTAGAAATTTCTGTAGCATCGGCAAGTGGATGAATAGATGGCTGTTCTTGAGTAGGGCTTACCACTTTCTCAACGAGTGTAACATTATCAATTTGAATATTGTTGTTATATGTACCTATTACACCATCAATTATTACATACTCACCAGCACTAAATGTGTCGCCAAGTGCTGTACCATGTAACTGAATACCACTTGCGGTATCTTCAAGATATGCATCACTACCATAAGAGTATGTAATGTATCCTTGCGCACTAAAATTGATGCCAGCATATTCTGTTTGGTCTAAAGCACGAATTAAGTTAATTT
>JAFZND010000103.1 GCA_017553065.1 Clostridia bacterium | reverse complement strand
GACCAGAAACATTGCTTGGCGATACAGCAGTTGCAGTAAATCCAAAAGATAAACGTTACAAAAAGTTAGTTGGCAAAAATGTAATTTTACCTTTGGTAAATAGGCCAATTCCTATTATTGTCGACCATTATGTAGACATGGAATTTGGTACTGGTGTTGTTAAAATTACACCAGCACATGATCCAAACGACTTTGAGGTTGGCACGCGTCATGGATTAGAAAAAATTGTTGTGATTGGTCTTGACGGCAAGATGAATGAAAATGCTGGCAAATATGCTGGCATGGATAGATACGAAGCACGTAAAGTAATGGTAGAAGATTTGCAAAAATCTGGCAACCTTGTGAAGATTGAAGATTATGACAACAATGTTGGCCATTGCTCTCGTTGTCATTCGGTAATTGAGCCAATGATTAGTCCACAATGGTATGTAAAAATGAGTGAACTTGCAAAACCTGCTATCAAAGTAGTGGAGGAAGACAAAGTTCATTTTGTAGAAGAACGCTACAAAAAGATTTACTTGCATTGGATGAGAAATGTGCAAGATTGGTGCATTAGCCGTCAATTGTGGTCTGGTCACAGAATTCCTGTGTTCACATGTGATGATTGTGGGCATGAAATGTGTGAGCTAACTGACCCTGTAAAATGTGCAAAATGTGGTAGTACACATTTAACGCAAGACCCAGATACACTAGACACATGGTTTAGTAGTGCATTGTGGCCATTTAGCACACTTGGATTCCCAGATAAAACACCGGAATTAGAGTATTTCTATCCTACAGATGTTATGGTTACTGCACAAGATATTATCCAATTGTGGGTAGCACGCATGATATTTAGTTCGCTTGAATATGTAGGTGAGATTCCTTTCCGTGAAGTACTTATTAATGGTATTGTCAAAGCAGACGATGGTAGAAAAATGAGTAAGTCACTAGGCAATGGTGTGGACCCAATAGAGATTATAAATAAGTATGGCGTAGATACTTTGAGATTCTCATTATTCAATGGTATTTCCATTGATATGGACAGCAGATTTAGCGAAAAGAAAGTTGAATTAAATAGAAATTTTATAAATAAAGTTTGGAATGCAAGTTTATTTGTGCTTCATGCAATAGAAGGCAAAAAGGTAAAGAAACTTGAAGATGTAGATTTGTCTGACGCAGATAAATGGATAGTAAATGAAATCAATGAACTTACAAAGAGTGTAAATCGCAAGTTTGATAAATATGATATAGGTATGGCAGCGAGCGAATTATATGATTTCTTCTGGACTAAGTTCTGTGATTGGTACATTGAAATTAGTAAAGTAAATATGGAATTATATCCAGATGCTACTGCAAGCACACTAGTATTTGTACTTACAACATTACTAAAACTATTGCATCCATTCATTCCATTTGTTACAGAACAAATTTATCAAGAATTGCCTATGCATGAAGAAACGATTATGCTTAGTGCATTCCCAGAATTTTCAAAAGATTTAAGTTATAAGACAGATGCTAAACGCTTTGATGAATTGCGTAGCTTAGTTCGTTTGGTACGCAATATGCGCGCTGAGAGTGGCGTGGCAGACAATAAAAAAATCAATTTGTTTGTGTTGCCACTAAAGGATAAACAATTTGTAAAGCGTGAACTATCAACATTACAAAAACTATGCACGGCAAGTTGTGTAAGTTTGGTTGATGTAGAAGAAATGCCAAATTCAAAAGTTGTTGTTGGCACACTTGCAAAAGTGTTTGTTCCAATGGACGATATTATAAATGTGGCAGAAGAAATTGAGCGTTTGCATAAGGAAATTGCAAAATGTGATGCAGAAATTGCTCGCGCAAATGGTAAATTAAATAATGCTGGATTTGTAGCAAAAGCACCAGCAAATCTTGTAGAAGAAGAACGCGAAAAAGTTGTTAAATATTCTGCATTAAAGCAAGAATTTGAAGCAACACTAAAAGGATTAAAAAAATAACACCAATTACGGTGTTATTTTTTTAGCTATCTATTACTGAATCATACAAATATTCAAATATATTTGGTGCTTTATCTTTCCATTTTTTGCACGTAAGGACTGCTGAATGTCTTGTAGGTGCTTTTATTTTTATTTCAAGCAAGCTTTGAGGTATCATAGGTTCTTTTATTTTTAGCACTACAGTGTGTGAACCATCTGGGTTTTTAAAGTATTCACTTACATATTCTTGGCTACGCTTAAAATTCATGCGGTTTTCTTTTGCAAATGTTGTCATAGATTCACGCAAACTTTGTGGAATTCTATTGTAAAAATGACTTAGGCAATTTCTGCCATCATAAGTAATTCCGTAACGAATTTCATCGTCACTTTCACCATTTGTTTTATATACAAATCCCACTTCAATTAGTTGCCATAGCAAATCTTTGCAATCCATATAATTAAGCCAGTCGTTTCTACTAGTGCAAATATCTATAATACTATTTTCTGTTAGTGGAATTTCCATCTTGTCTAGAATAAATAGTAATTTTAATTTGTTAACCGTACTATCTGGTGTAAAATCCATTTCTAGTTTTCTCCTAAATGTATTTTCATTATAGCACAATGCTTTTTTTTTGTACATTAAATAAATATTTATTATATTTATTCTCACTTATTTTGTTTGCCATATATTGCAAAAATACTTATACTATTAATGAGGTAAGCTTTATGATTACAGCGGAAGAGAAGGAAAACTTAAAAGATTTTTTTAATGCATGCGACGAGATGATTGATGGCAGATTTATTCTTAGTGATGTAAAAATTGCTAGAATCCTAAAAAGTATTGCAAAATCTGAATTATTGTATGACATGTTTGCAAAGTGTTTAGTGCACTTTAATTTTAATTCCGAATTTCAAACTGCTCTTAGTGCAAATAAGGTAAATGGTGGTTACTTTGTGTTGCCTACTGATGAGCGCAGAATAGTAGCACTAGTTTTTTGCTTTTTGCTAGAAGTAGATAAGGGTAAAATCAATTTACAAAGTTTTGTAAATGAAAATTTCTTTAGCCCTGATGGATATAATATTAGTTACAGCAATTTTAGTATTAATGTGCTAGTCCCATTTAAAAATTCTGTAATGAATTTACTTGGCGTAGATGCAGATGGTCATGAATTGCCAAAAGAAGATGGCGAACAAGTAGAAGAGTTAGAAGAACAACTAACATTAGAACAATCTTCTGATCAAAAGATTTTGTATGCAAATCTTCTTCGTTCAATTAACGAATTGTATGGAGCAACTGATAGCAGTACAAAACTTAAAAAAGATTTAAAAGAAGAAATCTTAATTGTAATTAGAGCATTAGAAGATGCAATAGAAATTGAAAATTTGCGCATTATAAATGCACTATGTATTCCACTAGAATATATGACTGCAAAAAATAAATATTTGCGTCCATATTATGAAAATTTCAAGAATCATCTTGTTGAATTTTATTACAAATAAAAATGGCTTAGTAAAGCCATTTTTTTGTGTGCTACAATATTAAAATAATCACAATTGCAATGAGTGTAGAAATGATGCACTGTGTAAATTTCATTATAAGAATATTTGTAAATTTTACACCTGTGTGCTTTACAAACGAGTAAGATTGCATAATCGTTGATAGTCCGCCAAAGGATATTATTGCAGTGAGTACTATAACTTTTATATCAAAATTTATTGTACACAAATTAAGGTCAATGCATCCACGCGTAATTTCCACAAATCCATTTAATATCGCAGTAATAATATTTGCATTTACACCAAATGTGTTAGACAAAAAACTTATAATAAGATTATAAAAATTTGTATTGTTTAGCATGGTAATAAGAATAAAGAAAATAATTATATAAACGCAAATAATTATCATGCTATTTATACTGTCACTGACAATGCTTTGTATGTCGTAGTTATTAGTTTTAACTAATAAGTCAGTTGTTTTTTGCAACTTTTTTCTATATAGTAGGCCATTTAATAATGCACCAAGCATGTGGCAAATTAGCACTAAAACTCCCAGTTTAAAATTGTTGAATATTGCAATGCCAACTGTGGCAATAATAAACACAGGACCAGAAGTGGAAGTAAAAGAAAATATTTGTTTAGCTTCCTTGGTATTTATTTTGTTGTAATTATATAAATCACATATCAATTTTGCATTCATAGGATAACCAGAAAGAACAGATAATATGTACACATAACTACCACATCCCGGTGCGCCATATATAGTGGAAGTGTATCTTGATATTTTGTTTCCAAATGCATCAGGTATTCCTGTGGATATCAATAATTTTGTAAATATCATAAAAGGTAGTAGTGTGGGAACTAATTTGTAAGCCCACACATTTAATCCATTTACGCCAGCAGAAATGTAATCGCTTGGGTTAAGTAGATATAATGCAATAATTGTACATATTGCAATAAATATTAATGAATTACTATAAAATATGCTGAATTTTTTATTACTTTTGGTCATTTTATGATATTATATGATTGTAATAGGAGTAATTATGAAAAAGAAAAAAGTTGCGCTAGTGCTTGGTGGTGGCGGGGCACTTGGATTTGCTCATATTGGGGTACTTGATATATTGCAAAAAAATAATGTGCCAATAGATTGTATTGTTGGCACATCAATGGGCGCTGTTGTTGGCGCTGGTTTTGCTGCGGGCAAAAGTGTATCAGAGCTCACAGAACTTAGCACAAGCATGAAAATGAGCAAAATGTACGATTTCAATATAAATTTTAAAGGATTGTTATCTGGTTCTAGAATAACTAAATTATTAAAACCAGTGTACAAATATGAAAACATTGAAGATTTGCCAATGAAGTTTGTGTGCAATGCAGTTGATCTTCTCACTTGTACCACACATGTATTTAAAAGTGGTAACTTAATTACTGCTGTTCGCAGTTCTATGAGTGTGCCTGCTGTGTTTACGCCTGTAAAATATCAAGGGATGACACTTGTTGATGGTGGTGTGCTTGATAACATGGCATGTGACATTGCAAAAAATATGGGCTACGATGTGATTATTGCTGTAGATGTAATATCCAAATCAATTTTTGATGAAAATGTAAACTCGCTATTTGGTTCAGTTGCTCAATCGTTACTAATCATGCAGCAACAAATTCAAAAACTACAAACACCAAACGAGCCATGTGATGTCATTATTACTCCAGATTTAAAAGACCACAAGCAATATGTGTTCCACAAAGAATCTACAGAAGATATCATAGAAAAGGGTAGACTTGCCACAATTGATGCAATGCCACAAATACTAAAAGCGTTATCAAAAAATGGTATCAAATTAAAACAAACAAAAAAGCACGAATAATTTTCGTGCTTTTTATTATAATTTAATAGTTTTTGTTAGCAAATCTGGGGAATATTTTGGTGTTCCTTTGCTTTTCTTTAATAGCAAATTATATACAACATTGCTTCTATCTTCTATAGCAGACAATTCTTTATACAGTTTGCTTGGTTTTTCCACAACATTACTATTGCGAATAATTAAGTTTGTGTTAGCACTTACTTCTGATAATAGATTAGTATTTTCACTATTAAATCCCAAAACTTTTATGTATGGCAATTTATCTATGGAATAAATACTTTCAATAACATCTTTTTGAATTCCAAGTAACATTCTAAGTACAATTCTTTTTAGTCTTGTGTATGTGTAGCGTTTACTTTTTACTTCTAGCAATAAATCGTTTAAATCTTTAATGTCTTTACATGCTTCCACAAATCTATTTTCAAGGCCTTCGTTTACATCAAACACTTTTAAATAATCATCTGCCGTGCTAGTTTTTAATACATACATACATAGGTCACTAAATAATTCTTGGTCGGGTAATCCAAAAGTTTTGATTTCTTCTTTTAATATATTGTATGTGGTTTTTGGAACTAATTTCTTTACTTTTTTCACTTTTTCGCTTTTTTGTAGGCGTGCCCTAATTGCTGTAGCAGAAGTGTCTTTACCATTTACATCTTCGCTGTGATGCTCGCTTTCACCACGAGTAATAAATACGGGTTCAATTTTGCTATTTGTTTTCATCAAAGCTTTTAGGTATTCAATTGCTAGTATATTATTTGGTTTTTGCAATAATTCAACAGTTTGAGTAATTTGGCTAAATTGTGCTTTGCCACTTTTAATTAATTCTTCAATTGCCATTTGTCTTGACAATACCATTGAATTGCCAAGTTCCAAATATTTAGCAAGTGCCTCTTTGTATTCATCAGGTTCCTTTGTAAGATATGATGCTACTTCTTGGAGTAGGGCATGGTTTTCAGACTCACAACCAAATGCAAGATGTGTAACATTACTAAAACTATTTGCAATTTTTACGCCTGCAAGCGCAAATATTTCTGCTGAAGAACACGCGTATGCTGTAGGTAACTGCACAACAATATCAGCGCCTGCTTCTAGTGCCATAGTAGCTCTAACATATTTATTTGCTATTGCTGGTTCTGCACGTTGTGTAAAGTTGCCACCAAGAATGCACATAATTGCATCTGCGCCTGATTTTTCTTTTGCTTCTTGCATATTGCGTAAGTGGCCATAATGAAATGGATTGTATTCACAAATAATAGCACATATTTTCATGATTATACCCCTGTATTATTTTACTTATTTTAAAAAATATAGTATCATATTTTGTGTAATGATTAAAGTCAATTTTTTAGACAATAACATTATACAATATATGTGCTTAATAAAGCAAATAATTTTAAATAAAAGGAACGATTATGACAGCTTTACACAATAGTTTTGAAGCTAAAATAATTGCTAAAGTAAGTGAGCTTAATAAGACAATTGTCCTACCCGAAGCAGAATATTCCAAAAGGGTTCTTACAGCTGGCCTTGAATGTGCACAAAAAGGAATTGTTAAAGTAATACTTTTAGCAAAGTCATCTAATCTAAATAAATACGACAATGGTGATAGTGTTAGGGTCATTAATATAACAAAGAGTGACCTTACTGATTCTCTTGCAAGTGCATTATATCAAAAGCGTAAAGAAAAAGGTGTAACACTTGAAGATGCTAAAAAGTTGGTGACAAATGAATTGTATTTTGGCACAATGCTTGTGGAGTTAGGATATGCAGATGGGATGACTGCAGGTGCAGAAAATTCCACATCAGATGTATTGCGTCCAGCACTTCAAGTAATAAAAGCAAAAGTACCAGGTGGTCTTGTAAGCAGTGTAATGTTTTTAGTAAAAGATGAGAATATTATTACAATGTCAGATTGTGCTTTGAACCTTGAACCAAATTCAAATGAGTTAGTTCAAATCACCAAACAAACAGCACTTTCTGTCAAAAAGTATGTTGGTATTGACCCAAACATTGCATTATTGTCTTATTCCACTAATGGAAGTGGTAAAGGTGATAGCGTACAAAAAGTTCGTGATGCAGTTGAATTGTTGCGTAAAGAAAAGGTTAATTTTAGGTATGCCGGAGAGATGCAGGTGGATGCTGCGCTTGATAGTGAAACTAGAAAATTAAAATTTAAAGATTGCGCATTAAAGAGCAATGCAAACACATTTATATTCCCAAATCTTGATAGCGGAAATATAGGATATAAATTAGTAAGCAAGCTTGGTGGATACAAAGCTATAGGTCCACTAATTCAAGGTTTAAGACGCCCGGTTAATGATATTAGCAGAGGCGCAAGTACAGATGAAATAGTTTTGATAATTGCAGCAACAGCAATAGAAGGAGAAAATGAATGAAAGTATTAGTAATAAATGCAGGTAGCAGTAGTTTGAAATTTCAATTTATTGATACCAAAACAGAAGAAGTGTATGCAAAGGGTAATGTAGAGCGTATTGGTGAGGAAGGTAGCTTTTTGCGTTACAAAGCAAATGGTATAGAAAATATTTTTGATAAACCAATCTACAATCATACTCAAGCAATTGAGCTTGTGCTTAGTACACTTACAAACAAAAATGTTGGTGTTATAAAAAATGTAAAAGAAATTGAAGCTTTTGGTCACAGAGTAGTTAATGTTGGTGAAAGTTATTTTGACCCATGCATTGTAACTCCTGAGATTTTGGAAGACTTTAAAACAAAAGTTGATTTTTCACCACTTCATGTTCCTGGTGCAATTGCAGGCCTTGAAGCATGTATGCAAGTATGTCCAAACACGCCTAATGTTACAGTGTTTGATATTGGTTTCCACAAATCAATTCCAGAATTTGCATATAAATATGCAATTCCTACACGTTACTATGATGAATTTAAGATTCGTAGATATGGTGCTCATGGTACATCTCACTACTATGTAACACAACGCGCAGCAAAGATGCTTGGTCAAAAACCAGAGAATATTAATTTGGTATCTTGTCATATTGGTAGTGGTGCAAGCATTACAGCAGTAAAAAATGGTAAGAGTTTTGATACATCTATGGGATTTACACCACTTGAAGGTATTATTATGAATACCCGTAGTGGAGATTTGGACCCTGCAGTTATTGAGTATATTTGCAACAAAGACAACAAAACTGTTGGTGAAGTACTTAAAATGTTAAATAAAACAAGCGGGCTATATGGACTTACCGGTGGTATGGCAGATATGCGTGATATTACTGAGAATTTGTCTCGTCCAGATGTTCGTCTTGCATTTGATATGTATTGTCACAGAATTAAAAAATATATTTGTGCATACATTGGAATTCTTGGTGGAGTAGATGCTATTGTATTTACTGCAGGTTGCGGTGAACACACGCCAGAATTAAGAGAACAAGTAACACAAGGCCTAGAGTTCTTAGGAATTAAGGTTGACCATGATAAAAACTGGGGCAATTCTAGAGGTGAAGAATTGGATATTTCTGCCGAAGGTTCCAAAGTAAAGGTATTTGTAATACCTACAAATGAGGAATTAGTGATTGCTCAACAAACAGCTAAACTTGTAAAAAGTCGTTAATTTTATAAAAATATAATTGACAAAAATAGCTATATGCATTATAATTGCAAGCGAGAAAAATAATTTAGGAGGTGCGATATGGTACCTAAGGGTAAAACTTCAAAAGCAAAGCGTAATTCAAGAAAAGCAAATTGGAAGATTTCTACACCTTCTATTTCTGAATGCCCACATTGCCACGAACTTAAACAAAATCACAGAGTATGTCCAAAATGTGGCTACTATGATGGTGAGCAAAAAGTTGTTGTAGAAAAAGAAAAGAAAAATGCTTAATCTTAAACTTTAAAGATAGGTTATACCTATCTTTTTTGTTTGATTTACATTTTTATTTTTATGTGGTATAACATATACATACATTAGGAGAAAAATGATGATAAAAATATTAGTTGATGCTTTTGGTGGCGATAATGCTCCTCACGAAATAGTAAAAGGTGCACTTATTGGATTAAAAAGTAATGATGATTTGTTTGTAACTTTCACAGGTAAAGAACAAGTGATTAGCGAAGAAATCCAATCTATCATGAAAGAACTTGGTAAAAAAGAATTAAAAGGTCTTAAATTAGATGGTAGATATGATATTATTGATGCACAAGATGTAATTACAAATAATGATCAACCTACAGTTGCAATTAGAACAAAAAAAGAAAGTTCACTTGTCAAGGCATTTGATGCACTTAAAAATAGTGAAGATTATGTTGGTTTACTTTCTGCTGGTTCAACAGGTGCGGTTCTTACTGGTGGCTTTTTGAAAATTGGCCGTATTCCAGGTGTAAGTCGCCCTGCATGTAGCCCAATATTGCCTACAGTTGATGGTGGTAGTGTGGTGCTTGTAGATAGTGGTGCAAATATGGATTGCAAGCCGGTAAACTTAGTGCATTTTGCTATTATGGCAAGTGCATACAGCAAATGTGTACTTGGAGTAGAAAATCCAAGAGTTGCATTAGTAAATGTTGGCACAGAGGCAGAAAAAGGTAATGAATTAACAAAAGAAGTTTATGGCCTATTAAGTAATTGTAAAGAAATAAACTTTGTTGGCAACATGGAAAGTAGAGATTTGCTAAGTGGCAGTTATGATGTGGTTGTTGCAGATGCTTTTGCAGGAAATGTGCTACTTAAAGCAACAGAAGGTTCTGTTTTACAAATGCTTGGTCTTATGAAAAAAGAGATTAAAGCATCTTTCTGGGCAAAAGTTGGTGTATTATTTATGGGTAGAGTGTTTAAAAATCTTAAAAAAGCACTTGACTACAACAACAAGGGTGGAGCAGTATTGCTTGGTTGTAAAAAACTAATAGTAAAAGCACATGGCAGTAGTAAGGCAAAATCAATTAGTGCATGTATCAATCAATTGCTTACAGCACATAGGTCTGGCCTTGTGGACACCATTGCACAAGCAATTACAAAAGTAGAAGGTTTAAATGAAGAAAATTAATGAGATTTTAAAGCATAATTTCAAAGATGAAAGTTTGCTAAAAACTGCTCTTACACATTCTAGCAAAACAGCAGATACAGGTGAGGCCAATTACGAAAGGTTAGAATATTTGGGAGACGCAATTTTAGGCGTAGTAGTTGCCAAATATTTGTATGATAATTTTGATATCGATGCAGGAAATCTCTCTAAATATAGAGCAAAATTAGTAAATGCAAAAGTGCTTGCTAGCGTGGTTAGAGAACTTGGAATAGATGAGTATATTTGTGTTGGTAAAAGTGTAAAAAACTTATCTGAGAATATATGTGCAGATGTGTATGAAAGTTTGCTAGCAGCCATATATTTGGATGGTGGCGATTATGTGCAATATGTACAAAATACTTTACTCAAAAGTAAGCAACATGTCCTAGATATTTTGGATAGTGAAACAGATTATAAAACAGAACTTCAAGAGAAATTGTTTAAAAAGCATAACACTTTTGAATATAAGCTCATATCTAAGCATGGTGAAGGCGTAGACTCTATGTTTGAAGTGGCACTAATTATAGACGGTGTTGAAAAATCTAGAGCAAGCGCAAAGTCGATTAGACTTGCAGAACAAACATGCGCAAAAATGATTTTAAAATAATGAAATAAAATGCCTATTTTATAGGCATTTTTTTATCAAAAAATATATTATTTCTTTTGTTAAAATAATTCTTATATGATATAATATGCTAGATATATTATATATACAAGGGATAAACTAACATGAATTTCAAACAAATTGAGATGGTGGGCTTCAAATCATTTGCAGACCCAATTAAAATTTCTTTTACAGATGGTATTACTGCAATTGTTGGTCCAAATGGTTGTGGTAAATCAAACGTAGCAGATGCAATTAGGTGGGTGCTTGGTGAGCAAAGTAGTAAGATGCTCCGTGGCACATCTATGCAAGATGTTATTTTCAAAGGAACAGAAAAACGTAAAAGTCTTAGCTTTTGCGAAGTGTCCCTTTGTTTTGACAACTCAAATAAGATATTTAAAAGTGAATATGAAGAAATTGTAATCACTCGTAAATTGTACCGTAGTGGTGAAAGTGAATATCTTATAAATCGTATGCCATCTAGATTGAAAGATATTGTTGAATTGCTTCGCGATAGTGGTATAGGTAAATCTGGTTATTCTATTATTGGTCAAGGTAAAGTTAGTGAAATTATGAATGCTAAGCCAATTGATAGGCGTGCAATCTTTGAAGAAGCAGCAGGTATTGCAAACTTTAAAGCAAAAAAGGTTGAGGCAGAGCGTAAGCTTGAGCGTACACATGACAACTTAACGCGTATTAATGATATTTTGGCTGAAATTGATAGGCAATTAACACCATTAAAGCGTCAAAGCGAAACTGCAAAGATATATCTTGACCTTAAAGAAAAATTAAAAGTTTTAGAAATAAATGAGTACATTTATCAGTATGATTATGCTAGCGATAATAAGGCAGCTATCCAAACAAAAATTGATGCCATATTGGAAGAAATGGCACTAAGGCAAAAAGATTTGGATAACACAATTAGTGATTACAATTCCACATACGATGAAATTAATAATATTGATATTAAAATTACTCAACTTAGAGATAAGGTGTTGGAACTTACTGTTGGCCTTGAAAAGCAAGCAGGCGAAACCAATTTGGTGCGCGAAAAACTTCGCTATTATGCACAAGAAAAAGAGCGTTTGACACTTGATTTTGATAAATACAAAAAGTTGGTTGATGATGCGAAAGAAAGTTTGTATAATGCACAAACATCGATTAGCGCAAAACAAAGTGAATTATACAGCAAACGCGGTGAATTAACTGAACTTAATGATAAATTTGGTGTGATAACCAAAGAATTGGAAAGTGGCGAGAGTCAAGTTCAAGATGCGCAAAAGAAATTGTTTGATACATTGTCAAAATTAGGTGATGTAAAAGCACAATTATCTGCACTTGAAACAGAAAAAAATGTTTACAAAAATTCGAATGTGTCTTTGCAAAATAATGTAAAAGAATTTAATGCAAAATTTGCAGATGCAAAATCGAATTTAGATAAAGTTAAATCACAAATTACTTATTTACAAAACACAAAAGCTTCTCTTGAAAAGAATGTGGGTATGTTAAGCAATGCTTATGACAATTCAAATTCAGATTTGCATTCATTGCAAGAAAGTATTCAAGAAGTTACATCAAATATTGTATCTTTGCAAAACCGCAAGAAAATGCTTGAAGATATGCAAAGAGAATATGAAGGATATGCCGGCAGTGTAAAAAGATTGCTTACAGATGCTGATAATAGTAGTGCGGTAAGTAGCAAAATTATTGGTGTGGTTGGTAACTTAATTAAAGTGCCTTCTACATATAGTACGGCTATTGAAATGGCTCTTGGCAATGCAGTGCAAAATGTTATTACAAAAAGTGATGATGATGCAAAGCAACTTATCAATTATTTAAAGCAACGCGATTATGGTAGAGTTACATTCTTGCCTGTTAACACAGTAAAACCAAGGTATTTTGATAATAAGTACAATTCATTGTTGTCTTCAAAAGGGTGTTTTGGCTTAGCAAGTGACTTAATTAGTTACGACAAATCTATTACACCAGTAATTTTAAGTTTGTTAGGTTCTACTGTTGTTGTATCTGATGAAAATGTTGCTGTAAGTATGGCACGCCAAAGTGGTTATTCTTTTAGAATAGTTACTCTTGATGGCGATATTATTACACCACAAGGTAGTATTACTGGAGGAAGCAAGAAAAAGAGTACCACAAGCATACTTTCTCGTGAAACTGTAATAAAAGAAACAGATAGCATGCTTGCAAAACTAAGTGCTGATAAAAATGCTCAAATTGCAAAATTTAATGAATTGCAAACAAAATGTAATAGTTTATTTGCAGAAATTAAATCTCAAACTGAAAAATTGCACGATTTAGATGTTGAAATAGCAACTAACAATGAAGTAGTCAATTCTTGGACAAGTGTGGCTACTGACCTTGAAAATCAAATTAACAAAGCAAATAGTGAGATTGCTAAAAATAATCAAATGCTTGCTGGTATTGAAAATGAGATTTCCAAGATTAACACAGAGCAAGATAAATATTCTGTATCCGCCGAAGTTAGCGGTGGTGGTAG
>JAFZND010000102.1 GCA_017553065.1 Clostridia bacterium | reverse complement strand
ATGGATTTAGTGCATCAGTAATTGTGTCACCTACCTTGGTTTCGCTAACATTTTTGATACTTGCACAAATGTAGCCAACATCACCAGCACGTAGTTCATCCATTTCTTTTGCTTGTGGGTGGAATATGCCAACTTCGGTAACATCAAAATCTTTGCCTGTGTTTATCATGTGTATTTTGCTACCCTTTTTTACGCAACCATCAAATACGCGCACCAAACTTACAGCACCTTTGAAATTGTCATAATAACTATCAAAAATAAGTGCTTTAAGTGGAGCTTTTTCATCTCCTTTTGGTGATGGAATTTGCTCTATTATTTGCTCTAACACAGCATTGATATTTGTGCCATCTTTTGCGGATACTGCTGGTGCATTGAAAGCAGGAAGACCAATAACATCTTCTATTTCTTTTCTTGCATTTTCCACATCTGCACTAGGCAAATCAATTTTATTGATTACAGGAAGTATTTCCAAATCGTTTTCTAATGCCAAATACACATTTGCAAGTGTTTGTGCCTCAACACCTTGTGATGCATCAACAATAAGTATTGCGCCTTCGCATGCAGCAAGAGAACGCGATACTTCGTATGTGAAGTCCACATGCCCCGGTGTATCTATTAAATTTAGTGTGTATTCTTCACCTTTGTAGTTGTATTTCATGGTCGTTGGTGTAAGCTTAATGGTAATGCCACGCTCACGCTCAATATCCATACTATCTAACATTTGACTTTGCAAATCACGCTTTTCCACAGTGTGAGTAAATTCAAGCAATCTATCTGCAAGAGTAGATTTGCCATGGTCAATGTGTGCAACAATACAAAAGTTACGAATCTTATCTAGTCTATCCATTTTTATCCTTGTAATTTATTACATAGATTAGTATATAAAAATTATATTTTTTAGGCAATTAAAAAACGATATTTACGCTTGCATATTCTCTAATTGTATCCAAAAGGTAGTGATTTTTTATAAATTTTATGTAAAATGCTAGATAAATAGGCCTAAATTTGATATAATGTGCATATAAATATTTCCGTAGGATTAAATCCAAATATATTTAACGACGACAATTAGATGAATTAAAATGCCCAAAACAAAAAAAGAAAGCGCACCAAAAAAAGTAACAGCTGGTGCTAAATATATAAAACAAAAAAAGACAATTAAACAACTAAGCGAAACACAACCATTAAATACACTTAGATTTGAAAATAATTATTTTGAAATAATGCACAATGAGTGGCTAATCGATAAATACATATTAGAGCGCGGTTGCTACACAACTGATGCATATTGCAACACCCTACCCGCTGTAGAGTGTGCTGTAAAGCAAAAAAAACCAACTACTCTTTCTGTACAACTTACCAGCGATGGTGTGGTAATTGTGTATAAAGATAGTACCCTTGCAAAACTAGGCGAAAATGGATATGTGGCAAACACAAAATATGACGAATTAAAAGATTTGACCATAGTAGGCACTGAAAATGTGAAAGTATGCACACTAGATGATGCTTTACAAGCAATTGCAAGCAAAGTACCAGTAGTTGTAGAAGTTATCAATACAAATTCTACCCTACACGAAGTTGAGCCAAAAGTATTGGCAAGCGTAGAAGAATATATGACCAAATACAACATGCGTGAAGGTGTTGCAATTATGAGCATAAATCCATTTACACTTGAATGGTTTGCGCTTAATGCTCCTCACCTACCAAGAATACTAAAAAGTGGCAAATTTAAGTCAAAAATGTATGGCAATATGAAAACAAAAGAATTGAGAAAGTTGAAATACCATACCATTGCCCAAGCAGATTATATTGCATACCCGGCACATGATTTACCATGCAAGCACATTAAAAAAACAAGACCTGTTGGCGTAATTGCATACAGAGTAACTGATGCAAGAAAATACAAAAAAGTAGTAAAATATTGCGACAACATTATGTATAGTGGTTTTGAGCCAAGCATATAAGATAAAACACCTAGTAATATAGGTGTTTTTTTAAATGAAATTGCATATTGACATAATGTAATTATGTGATATAATATT
>JAFZND010000101.1 GCA_017553065.1 Clostridia bacterium | reverse complement strand
TTTTTGTTATTATTTTTTATTTTTCTTTTCTACTTCTTTTGCTTGATTTACAAGGTCAGAAAGTGATGCGCGTTTCTTTGGTGCAGCAGCTGGAGCAGGTTTAACAATTTCAATTGTTTCGTTTACATTTTTCTCCAAGTCTTTTTGACTTGCTTTCAAAGCTTTATTCTCTTCCAAAATCTTTTTGTTAAGTTCTTCTAGTTCTGCATCGCGTTTTGCTTTGGTAATCATTGCTGCGCGACCTTTTTCTAGTTCTTTATTCTTACTTGAAAGATTTTTTTCTTTGCTTTCTAATTCTTTTAATTTTTCCACCAAAGTGCTTTCTTGTTGTTCTAATGCTTTATTACGTTCATTTGCAAGACGCAATTGTTCTTCTGCTTCTCTTGCTTTACGGCGAAGTGCTTCTACTTCTGCATTTGATGTGGCGCCTGCAGATGGAGTGTAATGTTTACCCTCAACCACTCTTTCTTTAAACTCTGGACTAGTTAAATATGCTTTAAGGTTCTTTACACCTTCAAGCTCTGCTTGTTTTGCTTGAAGTTCACCAGTAGCTGTATTAAGCATTGTTTGTGTGTTATTAAGTTCAATTTTGGTATCTTCATATTGTTGTGAAAGATTTGCAAGCTTTTCTTCCATTTCTTTGATTTTATTTTCTTGCTCATCCAAAATTGGTTGGTTTTGATCAACAACTGCACTATTGATTTGACCATAAATCTTATTAGCATAAGATTTACCTTCAGCCATCATAGAACGCTCAACATCTGCTTTGCGTCTGTCAATTTCTGCACGCAATGATGCAACTTCGTTTTGCATATCTTGTTGTTGCTTGTTAAATCTGATACTTGCAATTTCATAGTCTTTTTCTAATTGTTGCAATTTTTGTTGGTCTTCTTTGTAACGTTTTTTGATATAGTTTGCTTCAATGTTAACTGTTGTAGCATTTAATTGCTCGTTTAATTGTTTCAAACTTTCTCTTACAGCTTGTGCCTTACGCTCGAAATCTTTTGTAACTTCATCAAAACTCTTTTGATAGTTGTACATTTCTGCTTCTTTGCTGTTAATTTGGTCTGTAAGATTGCGTTTTACATTAAAGTATTTTTCACTTTCTGTCATTGCGCGTTCAAGCAATAATGCATTTTCAACGCCAAGATCATCAAAGTTAAATTTCTCTAAGTTTCCGCCAGCAAGTTCTGCATCTTCTTTTTCTTTTTGCTCTTGCATAGCGCGTTTTTCTAAGTATTCTTGCAAAACAGGAATACCATCTTTAATTTCTTTCTTTGTAAATAAAACTTCGTAGTCAATGTATTGAGGCATAGTTGTGCATGCCTTATTTATATAGCTTTCAAATGTGTGGAATTGATTGTAAATATCAGCAGTAATTGCGGCATTTCTTGCACGCAAGAAAATTGCAAATAATTGTCCAAGAACCAAAACTAATGTTGGTGTAAGAGAAATTTTAAAGAATCCCTCAAATACATCGCCAACAGGGAATGTGTAGTTAATTGCAAGTCCTAAAAACAATGATATTGTTGCAATAATATATGTAAAAATTGTTGTTACTGCAGCACTATTTTTGTGTGCGCTAGATTTTAATGGTTGGTCTACACATGTAAGTGTATTCATGTAATCAGAAGGCAATTTGTCTCTGTTTAACATAAATTGTTGCCATGCATATCTAAAACTTTGAGGTACCTTTTTAAATTTGTTATTTACCTCAACAATGTTGTCCTCATTGATATATGGATTTTTGCTAAAGTACTTATTCAATCCATTAATGCTTCTCAAAAGTTTGATTTCATATGTGTGGCGTGTACGAACAAACATATATAAAATTAGCAAAACAGCAAGGCCTACTCCACCATACAACAAATACTCCCATGAAATAACCCTAGCAGCTTCTTTCAAGAAATCACCAATTGTATTGAAAATATCTAATGCTCCTAAAAATCTCATTCTCCATTTCTCCTTTTCGAATGTAGCACCAAAAAACATTTGTGTGCAAATTTTTACAAGTACATTATAGCACATGCAAAATTATTATACTAATATTTTGTGGTACTTTTTATATTTTATGTGTATATAATATAGCACAACAATTTAGTTTATCCTAACGAATTTTTGCAAATAGAATGAATACAATAATTTGTCTTTCACTTGTTTGTGCTCTTTCTTAGATAAGGCACTTGCATATAAATTGAGTTGCTTATTATATGTATTTGCAAGTGTGACCTCGTCAGTTTTATTTGTCTTAAAATCAATTAGCACAATATCATTTTGGTTGATAATTGCAAGGTCTATCACACCTTGAATAATTGTAAATATATCTTTGCCATTTTGGACAAATTCGCTATGTTTTGCACGCATTGTAAATTGTTGTTCTTTTAAAACAATGCTTTTAGCATTGACATATTGTTTTACTGCTTGCACTGCATTAATAATCCTTCTTATATCAATACGTTTTGCAAGTGTATTAGATATGTATCCATCTTGCACCAAATTTTCAACAATTACATTGATATTATTATCTTTATGATAATCAATTTGTTGCATCACCAAGTGATATGCAGTACCAAGTTCCAAACTTTCATAATTAGGCACATCAGTTACAAGTAACGAAGTCATATTTTCTACTGTATTCACATAATCGTTCTCTTCGCTAAGAATACTTGTAACACTATTCTTGGTCGCAACATTTTGCAAATCACCATAAGGATACTTGTAATTGATAAACTTATTCAATTCTTCCGTAAGTGATTCATCATATTTATCTAACGAAAGTTTACTATCCTTACCACTCTCAATTTCAAAACCATCAAACACCGCACAACTAACTTTGCAGTGTTCATTTTTATTCAAAATAAAATTGCCACTAGTTGCAAAATTATTTAATTGATATTTCTTAAATCCCTTAAACAAAAGTTGCAAATAATTTTTAGATGAATAAATATCATTGTCAACACTATCAATTAGCTTTGAAACACAAGTCGATCCAATGATGCACAAGTTCTCTCTTGCGCGAGTTAATGCAACATACAACAATCTTATCTCTTCTTCAAGAATTGCTCTATTATTATCAGTAAGACATGCGTTTTTGACAAAAAGTGTATATTTCTTGCGATTTTCAATATCCACATGTTTCACACCAACTCCATATTTCTTGGAAATATTTAGAGATGAATTTCTTTCAAATCTAAATTGTTTACCAGTGCTACAGAATATTACACACTTATACTCCAATCCTTTTGCAGAGTGAATAGTAGATAGTGTAACATGCTTTTTTGCATTTGGAACAATATTTAATTTTGAATCTGTTTCACTTTGAGAATCTACAAATTCTACTACATGTGTAATATTGTCAATTGCACTAATTGATTTTATGAACTCATCAATGTATGTAAGAATATTTTCGCCATCTGGCATGCTTAGATAATGGTTGTATAAATTATTCTCCCTCAACACTTTGTATAACATTTCTGCCACAGTGTGATTTGTTAAATAATGCCTTAGCAAACTCAAATAATCTTTTAGTTTATTCAATTTAAATCCAATGGCATCATCTATATCATAGCCAATTACATTATTGTAAAATTCCTTTTTGCCAAATTTATGTACGTCAACTAATTCTTGCTCAGTAAATTCACCTATTGGGCTAAGCATTACACTTGCCCAAGAAATATCATCACGATAATTATCTATAAGTTTGATTAGGGCCACCAGCAACTGAATATACGGCATTTCATAAATGTTTGCACGCAAATCCATACTGCAAGGGATTTTGTATTCTTGCAAACTTTTATTTATTTTCCTAGCAAGATCTCCCCTATCTCTTGTGATAATAGCAATATCACTATATTCATAACCCAAATCTCTATATTCTTTTATCTTTTGGATGATTAAATTAATTTCAGCTTGCAAATAATCTAAATCTTCATTATCTTCGCCATCACTATCTTTATTTATGATATTTAATTGAACTCTATTATAATCTGTAACTTGTTCTTCATTATTTCCCGCCACCAATCTGCTGTCGCTAGCATAATCAATGCCAATTGTTTTTGTAGTAATTAATTTGTCAAAACACATATTTACAAACTGCAAAATGTTGTCATCACTGCGGAAATTATCATTTAATTTGATAACTTTTCCATCGCCACTGCCATATTTATTAAATTTCTCTACAAATAATCTTGGTGTTGCTTGTCTAAATTCATAAATAGATTGTTTTACATCACCAATTAAATTTAAATTATTGTTAGACAATTTAAGCAAAATGCTATCTTGTAATTCATTTATATCTTGATATTCATCAAAGAATATGTATGAGTATGTGTTTTGCAATTCCTTTTGTGCACTTTCATTACATAAAATTTTGTATGTAAAATGCTCCAAGTCGCTAAATGAATACTTGCCCATTTGTGCCTTTTGTTTATTCATTTTACTAATAACTTTTTCTACCAACTCAAATAATTGCTCTACATCGTGTTTTACAGCTTGAATTGTGCTTTTGTCAACATTTTCAAAAACAGATTGAAATGATGCAATTTTCTTTTTTAAATCTTTATCTAGACTACGCAACTCTTCTTTAATTTCAGCATCTGTTCGTGGAAGAGGTGGAAATTCAAAATTTGCCACAATGTTGCAAATTTGGCTATATTTAGTTGCATTTAATATTTCATTAATATACTCCAATCTAGCATTAATATATTCTAAAAATTTATCATCAGAAGTTAAATCTTTTAGTATTGCCAATTTGTCATGATAATTGTTCATTTGCCTTTTTGCATCATCTACTAAAAATTTTGCACAAATATTATCATCAACATTTTCGCTGTAGCAGTTTTTTAACACATGATTTTTGTAATCGTCATAATTTGGCATTACAAGTAAATAGTTGTATATGCATTTTATTACATCTACCAAATCTTTGTTTGACCTATTTGTTAAATAACTTTCATACAAATCAAAGTATTCATCATCACTTTGAATTTCTTCACAAACCTTTTCTATAGTTTTGTTTAGGATATATGACTCCTCCACTTCGTCCATCATATCAAAGCTAGGGTCAATACCAATTATGTAAAAATATTTTTTCACAATTTTATTGCAAAGAGAGTCAATAGTCCCAATATCAGCTAAATTCAAGTCTTCCAATTGCTGGGCAACAAATGCATTGTTTGGTTGGTTATTTAATACATCTGATAGTGCAAGTGTTAAACGTTGCTTCATTTCAAATGCAGCAGCGCGAGTAAAAGTAAGTGTCAAAATGTTTTTAATTGCCACTTTTTTATTTACTATTAAACTAACTAATTTATTGACCATTGTGAGTGTTTTGCCACTGCCTGCACTAGCAGACAATAATACATTGCTATCACAATAATCAATAAACTTTTGCTGACTATCAGTTGGTTTCATTACAACTCCGAAATACTTTCTATTTTTATATATTCATTATATTTGTTTTTATAATCTTCACTAAAATTACACATCGCTTTGTATGGGCAATATTTACATGATTTTAAATTACCATTTTTGTATGGCTCAGGAGATATATCTCCTGAAAGAATCTTTTCTACTGCTTTTACTAGCATATCATATACATAATCAGTAAGCTTGATAATTTCATCATGGCTAAGTCGCAAGTTTGCACCCGTTTTAGTTGGCTTGCCATCTTTGTCCATTGCCACATTTATCACTTTGCTAGACGTTCTTGGCTCACGCAAAGTGCTATCCATTGCAAACATGTTATTTATTTCATTTAAAATTATGCCTTTGTATTTGTACATGCTATCGCCATCTTTTTTGTTGTCAAAACTCACAGAAATAGGCATATAAAATGCTCCGGCAGGCAATAAATGTGTTTTGTCCATGTATGCTTTTAAATACATAATCAATTGCAAACGAACACCTTTTGCCACTTCGCCAAAATCTTTAAAATCATCACTACCAGTTTTGTAGTCAATTATTCTAAAATAATTGTCGTAAGTATCAACCCTATCAATGACTCCACCAAATGTAATAGTTTTATCACCAATTTTTACATCTACACCACTAAATTCTTTTTCGTAGTATTTTGGCTTAAACTCACTTACACTTAATTGATTTTTGATTGTCTTTAATATTCTTAAGCACTCTCTCTTTAAGGCCTTGATATTGTAAATATTTTTTGAATTTGTGGCAATTGCTATATATTCATCTTCTTTGAGTACTTTATCTATCGTGTCTTTTGCCAACTTTGGTAAGTTGTCGCAATTTTCCACAAGCCCTACAGATAATTCCAAAAATCTGTGGATAATATTACCATAATCAAGCGGACGAATATTATCTGTTATCTGTTCTTTTAGGCGCAAGGCATAAGTTGCAAAATGCTTGTATGGGCATTTGTAATATGTTTGCACTTGGCTAATACTACTTTTCCCATATGGGAAATACACGCCATTTGTATCAATTGGTTGTTTTACATTTTCATAATGTAAATTTGTAATATATTCTGGCTTATTCACAACCTTTCCTAGTGTGGCAGTCAATTTGTTTAATGTTTTGTTGTCTATTTGATTAGCACTCTTTAGTAATGTTATAAAATTCTTTTCCGCATTTGATTTTGAAAAGTTATTAAATAATACATTTTGCTTATCAATTTTTTTGAAATTTGCATTGATAATATCAACGCACGCACTACCATTAATTTCTTTCACACCACCCATATTTGCCAAATTCACCAAAAAACTTGCAGGGTACAATTTTTCACCAACGCCAGACATATTTACACTGCATAGTGTAAGCGTGCAATCTGCCCCAAACAAATTTTCAAACACTTTGTAACGAATTTTTTTGTTTGTGTAGGCAATAGTTGGGCTAAGTTTTTTATCAATTTTTGCCATATCGTCATCACTGATAATTCCAAGGTCGGCATTATATGCTGGCACAATACCCTCATTTACATTTAGCATATACACATATTTTTTGTGTGCAAAATAACTTGATTTTTGGTCTGCAACAAACACACACGATGTAATTGGTGGCAATGCAATAGATGTGTTATCAATGTATGAATCCATGAGTAGCACAAAAGTAGAATAATCACACTCATAATCACCAAGCACACCATTTAATTCTTCCACAATTTTGGCTAACTTTGTTTGTGTTTGCGATAATGTCCTATATTCCACAATGTCATTGTCTTTGTAACTTTGCATCACAATATCTAGAGCGCCCACAAAATTCAATTTGTCAAAAATACCAAGCATATTATTTAGGTGCTCGCCAATTGTGTGACTATCTGTGTCCATATTTTTTAGTGTAGATAATACTGACAAAATATTCTCATCTTCACTTTGATATAACGCATCACCATAAAGACCCTTTTCAATTACATTTCTGCAATAATCACACACAGCATAATAATCTAAATTTAGGTATGCATTATGCAATAATTCCATTAAATTTTCTCTTGAAAAATTTGTTGGCAAATTTATAAGTTTTGAGATAAAACTAAATACAGACACATCGCGTAATGTCTTTGATTTATCTATAAAATATGGAATACTTAAGTTTTCAAATGCGTGCTTTACTTTTTCTTCCACTCCATCAAAAGATGGTAAAACTACGCAAAAGTCATCAAATTTTGCGTTATTTTTAATTAGTTTCAAACAAATATCATTTGCAATATATTCAATTTCATCTTGCGCATTATCAAATTTAAGCACATTCAAATAATCGGAAATATCACCACTTCCACCATAGCTAAAAGCATAATCGGCAATAAATTGTTTGCTTTTGCCTAAGTT
>JAFZND010000100.1 GCA_017553065.1 Clostridia bacterium | reverse complement strand
GTAATAGTGTCAATATTTGTTGTGCCAGAAGTAGGGTCGTATATGGATACAATTTGAACAATGCCTTGTCTATCCACATACATTGCATAATATCTAATGTACCTATCGTCTTCTTCACCAGAGCTTTCAAATGCTGCTTCGGTAATGCCTGTATACACACGCTTAATAATGTATAAGCCCTCAGCTGTCTTGTTAGCAACAACATTGATCTCATCTGTTTTTATTTTGCCACCTTCAACTGTGCCAGTAACAACAGCATCTTTGTTGCTAATTCTTGAGAATGGGAAGTTTGGTGTAGGTTTACCATATTTAATTTCTTCTTCAGTTCGAGCAGTTGCTTCAGGATATTCAATTTCTTTTGCAAGATAACTTTCAAAAGAGAATGGGAAGTATGAATATGATATTTCTACTCCAACACTTACTTCACTTCCTTCAGCACCAACATCGACTTCGTTTTTGTATGTCAAATAGTATTTATTTAAGTTAAATATACCCGGATTGCTACTAAATTCTGCGTATGATTGTGGCTCACCACCTTTATATGTAGGCATTTCTACATAAGGGATAAGTTGAGCTTTGTCTAAGTTCATTATAACTTTGGATGTGTAATCATTTCCAAGTGTGTCGTATATATTTAAGGAATATGCACCTTCGCCACCAGTAACAAAAGGAATTGATGCTGATGGACTTATTGGACTACTCATAATACGCCAATAATTGCCTTGAGTATTATGAGTGTCATTATCCTTTTTGTAAATAACCACTTGTTGCACATTATCTGCACTAATTGGTGTGATAATATAGTCGCTTCCATCATTTTTCTTATCCAAGTAAGCTTTGTTGCCTTTATCACTTGTTGTACTTGTTTGATTGCTTAGTGGAACAAGCATATATTCGTTGCTGTCACCATCTGTGATGAATACAGTATTTTTCCATTTTGCACCACCTGCAATGCCTTGCAATGCTGCAATAATTTCATTTGTGCCATCATCATTGATTCTCACTACTTTGTAATCACCAAAGTACATTGTGGTTTTTGCATTGATAAGATTTGTTGCATCTGTGATGAATTCATCGCCATCTTCATTGATTAATGCAACACCTGGGGTAGATAAGTCATATACAAAGTAGTACACATTTGAGTTTCCAGCTTGGTCGGCGATTGTTACTTCATATATAGAACTACCATAAGCACCAAATACCAATTCTTTTTGAATTGTATCTTGTGTCTCGTCTAAAATGTTGTAGTTATAATTAGATGTGCTACTTGCAATTGCATCTAGAGTATTAATGTAACTGCTAGAAATTACACCATTGTAGCTACTATAATTGTATTTATGATTTGTTTCTGTGTCATAAGCTGTGTTTAGTGTAAATGGAATTGTTTTATATGAAATATAAACTTCTGCGCCACTTGGTTTTTCGCCATGACCAATCATAAATAATTTATTTAAGATATTTGTTAAATTATCTGATTCTTTTGAATATGTTCCAATTGGAACTAAACTAGGAATGACATATGAATTATCTGCAACACCTTCTTTTACTTCATACATACTAAAGCTTACAGGTGTTCTATCCACAAATAATGTTTCTGTACGCGTCAAGGCACTATTTAGGCCATAGTGTAATGTAATTTCGTACATGCCTTCACGAGTTAAGTTGTTGCGCACATTGATTGCGCTTTCTTTGTTATATGGATTTAGTTTAGTTGCAATTTCTTCTTTTCCACCATAATCAATAGATGTTGTTGAGTATGGATAATAATTAATTGTTGCGTAAATATCACCTTGGAAATATGTAGGGTCAGTCCAAGTTGCATTGATATATGTTTTGTTTGTGTATGCACTAACACCAGTTAGTACATCCATGTGTTCCATATCATCGCCATGACTAATTGTAATACCAGGTACAATGTTGTTTACCTCTATTACAAATACTTGTGTGTGAACAGTTGCACCATTAGGATATGAATCATATGTGTAATTTGTAACAATCACATACAATCCATCCATCACGCCAACAGTGGCAAGTGGTAGGGTGGTGTCTTTTGTGAAATCTTTCTCTATAATTGTAGCACCACTATTGATTGTTACATTATTACCTGTTCTTGTGTAATCTTCCCTGTTAATCTTATAAACTTTTGAAACAGGCTTTTTTATGCTACTACCAGAAGGATTATCGTATTTATATGTGCCCCAATATTCAAAATATATTGGTTGTAAGTTTGTGGATGGCACATTTGTGTATGTGTAACCAGCTTTTGGATTCAATGAATAAGCTACATGCTCTGAATCTTCTGCTGATTTTACATATTCTGTTTGGTCAGCTGCCACACCATTTGTAATGTCAATCATCTCATATCTTGTGGAGATATTGTTTGTTGTTTTGTAAAAATATGATCTTACACCAAATACGCGTAGC
>JAFZND010000012.1 GCA_017553065.1 Clostridia bacterium | reverse complement strand
AATAAAGATAAAAAAAATAACCTTACAAAAGAGCAAAATAAAACTTTAACACACATAAATATGGCACTTGAATTTATGACAAAAAAAGAACAAATAAATTACTTTACAAATATACTAAAATCTCTGTATTGTAGCCAAAAATATAGCGATTGCATAATAGCAATAAAAGATAAAGAAAAAGTATGTTTTGTGCCATCATACAATGCTCAAAATTGCACAATTGAAAACGCAATAGAATGTATAAAAATTGCACTTAATCACAATGCAAAAACATTGGTTATTTTAACTAACGAAATTAATGCAGATACAATTAAATATGTAAGCTCTATTGATGGGCTAAAAATTGAAATTTTTGACACAATAAAAACTTACAAATTGCTAATATTAGATAATCAATTACCACAATGCAAAATAAGCATTGCAAACAAAAAATATTCTTTTAAAGATTATATATCTATCGCATTTAATAAATCTAAAACCAAGGGATATTTAATTTGTGGATTAATACTAATTCTTTCTTCATTATTTGTGCCTTACAATATTTACTATGTGATAATGGGTTCACTTAGCATGATATTTGCACTCATTACAATCACAAAAAAAAGAGCAAAGTAAACTTGCTCTTATTTATTTAATGCCTCACGCACTTTTTCATTTTTACTATTTGTTGGCTTATCTGACTTGCGATATGCAACTATTTTAGAACCGATAACTGTGACTATTTCGCATTTTGTTTGGTACACCAAACTTTCGGCCATATCTTTTATGTCGATATCACAATTATTTAGAACTTTAACTTTTACAATATCATGTGCAATTAAGTTGTCATTCACTTGTGCCAAAACATTCTCAGTGATTCCATCTTTGCCAACCAACACACCATCTTGCATGGTCATTGCAAATGACCTAAGGTTTATTCTTTGTCTTTTATTTAGCATAACTATCCCCCCTATTCGGAATACTCCCACTCAATGCCTGCAAGACGAACAGTATCACCATCACTCAATCCAGCATCAATAAGTGCATCAATTATTCCACATTCTTTTAATTGTTTTTGGAAATACGCATTACTTGTGTAATCTTCTAGCACTACACGGCGAGTAATTTCATCAACAAGTGTGCCTGTGACCTCATAAATTCCATTTGCAATTTTTACTATTTCAAAAGTTTTTTCACGAACAACATCAATATCACTTTCTTCCACTTCCACACCACCATCTTCTGGCAATGTTTTAAGCTCGTTTACAATACCTTTTAGCAATTCATCTAGGCCAATATATGCTGCTGCACTAATTTGATATACTTTTGTTCCTTTTGGCAACTTGCGTTTAAAATCTTCAACAATTGATTTATCTTCAACCAAATCAATTTTGTTTAACGCTACTATTTGTGGTAATTTAGCCACTTTTTCACTATAACTAGCCAATTCGTGATTGATTTTGACATAATCATCCCAAGGGTCTCTACCCTCTGAGCCAGAAATATCTACTAAATGGACTAAAAGTCTAGTACGCTCTATATGGCGCAAAAAATCATGACCGAGGCCCACACCTTCACTAGCACCACTAACAAGTCCCGGAATATCTGCCATTACAAAACTTGTGTCGTATGCCTTTACAACACCAATATTTGGCGCAAGTGTTGTAAAATGATAATTTGCAATTTTTGGATGCGCATTACTTACGCTAGAAAGAAGTGTACTTTTACCCACATTAGGAAATCCTACCAAGCCAACATCTGCAATGGTTTTTAATTCTAGCACCAATTCCCATTCTTTGGTTTTTACACCAAGTTCACTATACATAGGTGCTTGTCTTGTAGGTGTAGCAAAATTCATATTGCCTCTACCACCCATACCACCGGTAAGAAGTATTTTTGTATCGCCATCATGCAACATATCTGCAACCACTTTGCCAGTGAGTTTATTTTTTATAACTGTACCTGTTGGAACTTTTATTACACAATCTTTGCCAGATTTACCCGAACAGCGATAACTTCCTCCACCTTCACCATTCTCTGCCCTAAAATGTTTTGTAAATCTAAAATCGGCTAAATTGCTAAGTGTTTTGGTTGCAACAAAAACAATGTCGCCGCCTTTACCGCCGTCGCCACCATCTGGCCCGCCATTTGGCACAAACTTTTCTCTTCTAAAAGATACTTTGCCGTCGCCACCATCGCCTGCTTTACAAAATATTGTAGCTCTATCTAAAAACATAAAATCACCTACTTAAGAATTATAATTACATATTGACTGAAATTTGCACTCAGCACATTTTGGATTTCGTGATGTGCAATAATATCTGCCAAATAGCAACAACAAATGATGAACTTCTCCCCAATTTTCAATTGGATAAATACTTTTTAAATCTTTTTCTGTTACTAATGGATTTGAAGATTTACTCAAATTTAATCGTGTGCTCACCCTATGAACATGCGTATCTACTGCAAGCCCTGGCAATGAATATGCACATGCAAGCACCACATTTGCAGTTTTGCTACCAACACCAGCAAGACTAACCAAATCATCATAATTATCTGGTACTTTGCCACCAAATTTTTCTAGTAATTGCCTTGTCATCAATTTTATATTGCGCGCTTTGTTGTGATAAAAACCACATGCGTGAATATATTTTTCTAATTCTTCTT
>JAFZND010000099.1 GCA_017553065.1 Clostridia bacterium | reverse complement strand
CATACACAATTTGTCAATGCTTGGAAAAGTGTAATGATCTTCATCCCACTCACCAAAACGCTCACAAATCTTTTCGATTGAGGCCTTAATTCTAGGAATATTATTGTTGGCCGAAATGATAAATGAAATTATCATTTCTACTGGGTTTTGCCTTAGTATTCTAATGCCACTGCCATGCATTATGGCATTTTCTACAAATTGGTCACCACTAATTGCCGATTTTATTGTATCATAATTTGTGTCAAGGTCAAAGTAATTAACGAAATATTTTTTATTTTTACAAAATATTTTTGTGCTATCTTTTTGACAATAAATATCTGCTTTTTGGTCACCTGAATATACGGTGTAGCCAAAATCGGTAACTTTGTACCTAAACACTTGCCCACATTCTAGTATGTGTTTAACATTAAATTCGTTTGAGTCAAAAATCTCAATGTAATCATTTGTAATTTGGTATTTAATCATAAATCAAAAAGAGCCAACGAAAGTCGCTGGCAAAATCATTATTTTTTTACAGGATATACGCTTACACGCTTTTTGTCCTTGCTTTCGTGTTCAAAGGTAACAACGCCATCAGCAGTTGCAAACAAAGTGTAATCTTTGCCAACACCAACATTTGTGCCAGCATTCACTTTTGTACCACGTTGTCTGATGATAATTGAGCCTGCTGTTACAAACTCACCATCGTATGCCTTAACACCCAAACGTTTGCTATTACTGTCACGGCCGTTTTTAGATGTGCCTTGACCTTTCTTATGAGCAAACAACTGAATATTCATAATCATAATTTAGTTAACCTCCACATTTATATTTGAAGGATACCCCTCTTGCAAATCAAGTAGTGCAATATGTGCTGTTTCAAATAGCACTTGCGCTCTTAATAATTCGCTTTCATCTATTTTTTTAGGTAACCTTAGTTCTAAATATCCCTTTTCATCATTTTTCTTTACACTAGCTTTAATTTTTAGTACTTGCGTAACTCCTAGTGCAAGTGCACCAGTGATTGAGGATATTGCTGCACACACTATATCTTTGCCATATTCAGCAAAACCTGTGTGCCCTTCACACAAGATTCCAACATAATTGTTATCTTGTTTAAAAAATTTTACTTCTGTCATAATTATTTAACCGAAACAATCTTTAATTCTGTATAAGGTTGTCTATGACCTTGTTTTTTGCGCTCATTCTTTTTTGCTTTGTATTTAAACACAACAACTTTATCACCTTTGCCGTGTGAAAGTACTTCTGCAACTACTTCTGCGCCTTTTACTGGGTTACCTGTGGTAACTTTCTTACCATCTACAAGCAACAATACTGGCAATGAAACTTTGTCACCAACATTTGCATCAAGATGCTCAACTGTGATTACATCATTTTCGCTAACTTTGTATTGTTTGCCACCTGTCTCTACTACTGCGTACATGTATTTTTCCTCCTCTTACCAGACTCACTATTAAGGCGTCCAATTATTTATAATTGAAACTTACAAATTATAAAGCCCCTTCTACGTGGCTACGTGCAAAGTTTACCATAATATAGCCATTATGTCAATTACAAATTGTAATTTTATAAATAATATATTTATATATTGGGAATAATACCTAATAATGAGGTGAGAGCATGAATAAATCAATATCAAATCAAAGAGTATTAAATGTAGCATATCAAACTGGTAGTATGGGTGTATATGCAATAGACAAAATATATGACGCCATAGAAAACGAAAAACTAAACATTTTAGTTTTAAAGCAAAAAGACAAGTATGATGAAATTATGAAAAAGTGCGAAAAATATGCACAAAAATATGCTTTGGACATTAGCGACATAAATATGGTATTAAAAGCAATGAGTTTTGCATCCATAAAGGTAAAAAGCGCACTAGATAATTCTACAGCACATTTATGTGAAATGCTAATACAAGGCACCACAATGGGCATTACTACACTACTAAAAGAAATGGGTGAAAATGATTGTGCAGACGAAAAAATAAGACGGCTTGCATACGATTTGCAAACTGCTATGGAAGAATTTGTAGATTCTCTAAAAACTTTACTTATAAACTAAAACTACTGTAACTCCAGAATTTAAATTTCCTATATCACTAGATACAATGGTTTGTGGACAAACTGATTGGATTAATAGTTTATCTTCGTTTGTGTCGCCCCATTCTTCTCCACCTACAAAGGTGGCTATTTTTCGCTCTTTTTTATACTTTTTAAGTAATGCCCTTACTCTGCGCTTTATTAATCCACCCACACCATTTGAGCCATAACCATGAATTACTACCAACACTTGTGTATTTTCAGTTTTTGCATCTTTAATTGCTGTATCAAGTAGGTATAATGCATAGTCACTATTTGGGGAATTTTCCTTAATATTTATTACTTTATACATACCCTTTCCTTAATAAACTCCACTTGTGTTTGACCGTATGTACGCGTATCAGCTATATGCATACCTTCTGGCAATTCAAACGATTTGCCAATCGCATGTTCATATATTATAGTGCCATCATCTTTTAAAAGCTGATACCTACTGATAAATTTTATTGCAATAGAGCCAAAATCTGTGGCAAATGGTGGGTCAAGATAAATAAAATCATATTTTTTACCATATAATT
>JAFZND010000098.1 GCA_017553065.1 Clostridia bacterium | reverse complement strand
GTATGCAACTTTACTTACTTCAATACATGCAACTACTGCAAGAGCACCAAATGCCAAGTCAAACACAAGTGGCGTCCAAAATCTTGAAAAAAACAAACCAACTGTGCACAACAATATTACAATTGCTGTAATAATTCTTTTTTTGCTCATTCTTTGTCCTCTTTTATGGCACCATATCTACGCTTGCGTGAAGCAAAATCTGTAAGTGCCTTATATAATTCTCTTTTATTAAAATCAGGCCAAAATGTAGATGTAAAATATAATTCTGCATAAGCCACTTGATACAACATAAAGTTACTAAGTCTAATTTCTCCTGATGTGCGCACACACAAATCAAGTGGTGGCAAATCTTTTGTATACAAATAATTTGTAATATCGTCAGGCGAAATATTAGTTAAGCCATCTTTTTGCATGTCGTTAAATGCTTTTGCCAATTCATCTCTACTGCCATAATTTATGCCTAAATTTAAAATATGTTCATCATATTTAGATGTGTTATGCAATGTACGAACAACACCATCTGATACTTCTTGACCAAACTTGGTGTAATCTCCCATAACATTCAATCTAATTTTGCGTCCTTCAAAATCAAAATACTTACCATTAAGTAGTTTGATAAATAAATTTCTTAAATAATTAACTTCTTTTTCTGGTCTATTCCAATTCTCTGTGCTAAAACAATACACACTAACACATTTAATTCCCAAATCAAATGCTTCGTATACAATTTGTTTTAGTCTATCAATACCAGCCTTATGACCAGCAGTGCGTGGTAAACCTCTCTTTTTTGCCCATCTACCATTGCCATCAATTATAAATGCAATGTGGGTTGGCAATTTGGTAAATTGTGGTTTTGCCATATATTCCCCTTATACTTCCATTATGTCTTTTTCTTTTGCTGCACAAATACTATCAACTTTTTCTGTACTCTTATCTAATCTAGTTTGTACATCTTTTTCCAAAGCACTAAGCTCATCTTCTGTAATTTCACTAGATTTTTTCATTTCTCTAAATGCATCAATTGCATCGCGCCTTGCGTTACGAGCACTAACTTTGCATTGTTCTGCAAGTCTTTTTACTTCTTTTACTAAATCTTTACGGCGTTCCTCAGTAAGTTGTGGAAAAATAAGTCTAATTACTTTTCCATCATCACTAGGATTCAATCCTAAATTTGCATCTGTAATAGCTTTAACAACATTTTTTACTTGTGATTGATCCCAAACACTTACACAAACCATTCTTGCTTCTGGTACAGAAATAGTAGCCATTTGACCAATAGGAGTCATGGTACCGTAGTAATCTACCATTACTCTTTCAACTATTTTTGGATTTGCTCTACCAGCACGGATTTGAAGCAATTCTTGAGACAAGTGATCTATTGCCTTATCAACAGAATCACCAAACTCCATAAGTACTAATTCAATATTTTCAGAATACATAAAAACACCTTCCTAATATATATTACATTTATTGTACTAGATATAAGATATTAAAGCAAATATTTTGCGTTATATCTATGGTATAAAAAAGAAAAATATCAACCATACTGGTTGATATTATTTCAATTATTTTGATTGTGCCATTACTTCTTCTACAAAGTTATCTTGGCGTTTTACAAGGCCTTCACCCATTTCATAACGAGTAAATCTTCTAATTGTAATTTTCTCGCCAATTGTAAGGATTGCTTCGTTCAACATATCTGTGACAGTTTTATCTGGGTCTTTTACAAATGGTTGTTCTAGTAAGCAAACGTCTTGATAGAATTTCTTAATACGTCCTTCAATCATTTTCTCTACAATTTTTTCTGGTTTGCCTTCATTTAATGCTTGTGCACGCAAAATTTCTTTTTCATGCTCCAATGCTTCTGCAGGAACTTCTGCTACGCTTACATATTCAGGTTTGCTTGCAGCAATTTGTAATGCTACATCTTTGCAGAAATCTACAAATTTTTCACTCTTGGCAACAAAGTCAGTTTCGCAGTTAATTTCTACTAACACACCAATTTTGCCACCCATGTGAATATATGAGTATACAAGGCCTTCTGCAGCAATTCTATCTGCTTTCTTTGCAGCTGCTGCAATACCTTTTTCTCTTAACCATTCTGCTGCTTTATCTAGGTCACCATTTGTTTCTGACAAAGCTTTTTTGCAATCCATCATGCCTGCATTTGTTCTCTTTCTTAATTTTACAATATCTTCTGTTGTAAACATAAAGTGTTATCTCCTTATTCTTCTGCTGGTTGTGCAGGTGCTTCTTCTACTGCTGCTTCTGGACTAGCTTCTTGTGGTGCTGCATCTTCAATTAC
>JAFZND010000097.1 GCA_017553065.1 Clostridia bacterium | reverse complement strand
TGCACCGCCACGGATTTCCATAATGACATTTTTTTCGTCATTTTCATCTTTTGGCAAAAGCATAATTTTTATTTCTTCTTCTAATGCTTCTAATTTTAATTTGGAATCTTCCAAGTCTTGCTCAATTAATTCTAGCATTTCGCCACTTTCTGTTTCACGCAATGCCAAACACTCTTTTATGTTTTTTTCAATTGTTTGATATTCATCAAACTTTTCTACAATTGGTTGAAGATTGGAATATTCTTTGGTAAGCTCTTTGTATTTTTTTTGATCATTGATAACTTCTGGTTTAATAATTTGCTCACTAACTGCCAAATATCTATCTTTTACGCTTTGTAATTTATCTACTAACATTATATTTCCGCCCTTATTATGCGATTTATTCCATTCAAGTCCTTAATTATTGTAATATTTTTGAAGTGTTTTTCCAAGAGTTTTTGAACACTTTCTTCTTGATGCAAACCAATTTCTAAGTAAAGCACACCAAAATCATTTAAATAAATACATGCTTTATCTGCGATTACTCTATAAAAATCTAAACCATCTAAACCACCATCAAGTGCAATTATTGGGTCATTAAGTAACACATCTTTACTTAATGTTTTACATTCGCTAGTTGGTATATAAGGTGGGTTACTTACAATAATATCAAACTTGCCTGTTATTTTATCAAACATATTACTTTTAACAATATTTACATGCAATTCATTTAACTTTGCATTTGCATTTATACTTTTTATTGCCTTGACTGATATATCTGCAAGTGTCACATCAAAGCCAATTTTTGCAAGCGCAAGGCCAATTGCTCCAGACCCAGCACACAAATCTAACACTCTACCTTTATTTTCTTTTAAGATAAGCGATGTCATATATTCTGTTTCTGGTCTTGGAGTAAGTGTAAATCTACTTTCCTTAATTGTCACTCCACAAAATGTACTTTTGCCTATAATTCTTTGCAATGACATGCCATTTATTCGCTTATTTACAGCTTTATTTATGACTTTTTGTTGTGCATAAGAAAAACTATCAAGAGCTACTAAATCTGCCCTAGATACACCTAAAATTTCATCTAATAAAAAGTAAATTTCATTAGAATTTTCTATTCCTGCACTTTTTAATTTTGTTTGCATTTGCTTTACAAATTGTTTTGCATCCATAAATAATAAAAAATAGGCATAAATACATGCCTATCCCTTTTGTTTATTAGTTTAAACCATGACGCTTTTTAAACTTCTCAACTCTACCCTCTGTATCTACAAGTTTTTGTTTACCTGTATATAGTGGGTGACATTTGTTACATACGTCTACTCTAATGGTATCACCTTTAATTGTTGATTTTGTTGTAAATTTATTACCACATACACAAACAACTTCAACTTCGTGATAGTCTGGATGTATTCCTTGTTTCATCGTCTTCACCTCATCATACTAAATGCTTTTATAATATAACACGAAATTGAAGTATAGTCAACATAAAACACGCAAATTACCTGCAAGAATATTTATTTTTAAAATAATCATAAATATCGCCGGCACCAAGAACTAAAATCAAATCATAATCCTCGCTATTTTCCACATAATTTAGCATATCAGTGGCACTATCAAAATAGTGTTTATTTTGCAAATTAATATTATCGTACAATGTAAGTGCACACCCATCTAACATAAACCTTTCTCGTGCCTCATAAGTTTTATACACCACCATATCCTCCACACCATCAAAACAATGCACAAAATCTGTCATCAATGCTTTTGTACGTGTATATGTGTGCGGCTGAAAAACACACATAATTCTTTTGTATATCATTTTGCAACTTTTAATTGTACTTTCAATTTCTTTGGGGTGATGAGCATAGTCAGCTATAATAGGAATATTTGCTTTTGTGTGACCAATCAATTCAAATCTGCGTTTTACCCCCATATAGCATGATATTGCATTAGATATTATATTTATATCTATTGCAAGCATGTATGCCACAACAAATGCACACGCACTATCTTTCACAAGATTTACACCTGGATAATTTAAAGAAATTTTTGCTAATTCCTTATTTTTATATTTGATTAAATAACTATACTTTCCACTCGCATTGCGCTTAATATTACACACAAAAAATGTATCGCTCTTTTTTGTTCCAACAATAACTAAATTGCTTTTTACTATGTTTTTTAGCCACCTATTGCCCCAAACTATTACATTTTTGCTATTATTCGCAAATGAAACAAATGCGTTTTTCACATTATCAAATGTTTTATAGTAATCCAAATGGTCTGCTTCAATATTTGTAATAATTGCGTAATCACTATGTAAGTATCCAAAACTATTACGATATTCGCACGCCTCGGTAATAAAATATTTTGCATCTCCAATATGTGCATTCCCAAATCTTACGCTCTCACCACCAAGGTGAATAGTTGGATTGAATTTTGCGTCTATTAGTATATCGCCAAGCATACTTGTGGTAGTTGTTTTACCATGTGTGCCAGCAACAGAAATTATTGTATTATATTTTTTACTTATCATTCCTAAATACTGTGAGCGTTCCATTGTAGGAATACCAAGTTGCCTTGCATAAGTTAATTCCACATTATTTTCACTAATTGCACCAGTAAAAACAACCAAATCAACATCTTCTGCAATGTTTGATATATTATGCCCAATATACACTTTTGCGCCATTTTTTACTAGTGCATTTGTAATATTCGATTGCACCATATCGCTACCGCTAACAATAATTCCTTGATCGATGGCAAACTGGGCAAGTGCGCTCATACTAATGCCACCAATGCCCACAAAATGATATTTTAATGTTTTACTACTATTGTTTTTCACAAAAATATATATGAAATATATATCAAAAAAGTTGTAAAAAACAAAATTTGTATGCTAAAATTAAAGTAGCTAAATGAAAGGAAGGTAAACTAATATGAAATTTACAGACGTTAGCGTTCGCTTAATGCAAAGAGATGACAGCAAACTAAAAGCAGTTGCATCAGTAACAATTGATGATTGCTTTGTTGTTCATGACATCAAAGTTTTGGAGGGCACACAAGGTTACTTTGTAACAATGCCATCACGCAAAACACCAGATGGCCAATACAAAGATGTTGCTCATCCAATCAATACTCCTACAAGAGAAGAATTAAATAAACTCGTGTTAGAGGCATTTGAAAAAGCAAAAG
>JAFZND010000011.1 GCA_017553065.1 Clostridia bacterium | reverse complement strand
AGTTTTACCAAAAACAACTGCTCTTAACGAATATCAATACACAGAATTCTTTAAAGGCATATTGAAAGAATATGATGCAATTGTGCACTTTTGCCTTTCAAGCGCTATTTCAAGTGCTTGCAGTCATGCCATTGAAGCAGCCAAGAAATTAGATAATGTGTTTATTGTAGATACAAAATCTCTTTCAACAGGTATTGCCTTACTTGCAATGGATGCAAGAAAACTTGCAAACCAAGGTAAGACAGCAGAAGAAATATGCAAAGCAGAAACAGAAAGAGCAAAACATGTTCAAGCAAGTTTTGTTATTAAAAAACTTGATTACCTTCATAAAGGTGGTAGATGTTCTGCATTATCTTTACTTGGAGCAAACTTTTTACAAATAAGACCTCAAATAATACTCAAACAAGATGGCTCTATGGGTGTACATAGAAAATATATGGGATTCATGGAAAGAGTTATTGAAAAGTATTGCAAAGACACTTTGGAAGAATTTAATACACCAGACCTAGACACAGCTTTTGTTACATACACAACAGCAAGCCCTGCCATGGTAGAAACAGCAAAAAAGGCATTACAAGAAAAAGGGTTTAAACATATATATGAAACAACGGCAGGTGGTACAATCACTAGCCATTGTGGCGAGTACACATTAGGTATATTATACCTAAATGATGGAAAATAAGAATAAAAAAAGAACACCGCATGGTGTTCTTTTTTCTACATTTTTAAATTGATACCACTATTTGCAAATGTACTAATTACAAGTGCATGGAATTCATCTATTTCAGCACCTGACAATGTTCTATCCAATCTGCAAATATCATAATGTAATGTGTAACTCTTCACACCATTTGCTTCATAGATATCTAGCAGTGACAATGTGTAATTCAATTCCGTTTTTAAGTTTGTTGCAATAGATTTTATATCTCTATAATTCATTGATGCAGGAATCACAAAGTTAAAGTCAAGCCCTGTTACAGGGAATTTGCTCTTTTTCTCAAATGTGACTTTTACTTCTTCTGTTGACACAATACTTGAAAAATCCAATTCTGCCACTACCACACTTGATTTTGCATCAATATATTGTCTAGTTTTTGGATGGATTGCACCCACAAAACCAACGCACACACCACCTACTATTACTTCGTAATAATTTGCAGGACTAATATATTCACATGTGCTTACTGCAGGCACTAATTCAAATTCACGTTTTAATTCGTAGCGAATTAAATACTCTAGTGCTTCTTTTAATTCAAATAATTGCGTAGCATCATCTTTTGATTTTGAATATTTTGCAATACATAATGATTTTGTTTCATCCGCATTACCATCTGATTGTAATTTTGCAACAATTCTACCAATTTCAAACACACTAAATTCACTGTATGTGTTTTTGTTGTCTAACACAACTTTTAACATTGTTGGTACCATTGTTGCTCTTATCTCATTATTTTCTTTTCCAAGAGCATTAACTATATGCAATACGCAAGGTGGATTTATGTGTAATTCTTTATTTGTTGTGCTATCATACCAAATGTATGAATGCACTTCATGCATAGCAAACTTAGATGCAAGCACATATTTTGCTTCATATTCTGCTTCCACACCTTTATCTAATTTTGTTGGCTTTACCTCTTGCAATGTAGATAATGCTGGCAAATTATCATAACCATAAATACGTGTAATTTCTTCCACAATATCTTGCTTGCCTTGAATATCTTTTGTTGCTCTAAATGTTGGCACATTTATTGTGTACTGACCATCTTTTGCTTTTACATCAAATTCCAAACTACTCAAAATTGATAAGATTTTATTTTCTTCAATTTGTACTCCAACAAATCTATCAATAAAATCTTTTGAAACAACCACTTGTTTTTTTGGATAGTGATAATTATATACATCTGTTAATGCGCTTGTGATTTTAGCACCTTTATCGCTTTGCTTTAACAAATAAATGTATCTTAACAATGCAGTTTTTGTAAGTTCTGGATCAAGCATCTTTTCATATCTTGCACTTGCTTCTGTTCTAAGGCCTAGAGCAAGAGCAGTTTTTCTTACCGGAGCACCATTAAAGTTTGCACTTTCAATAAGCACACTTGTGGTACTATCAGTAATTTCACTATTTAGTCCACCCATCACACCTGCCACTGCCACTGGCTCGCCATTGGTGCATATAACCATTGTTCCCTTTGGTAGTGTTCTTTCTGTTTTATCTAGTGTTTCAAATTTGGTGTCTTGTGCCAAATCTTTTACTTCTATAGATTTTACAATGCTGTTATCAAATGCATGCATTGGTTGGCCACATTCTAACATGATATAATTTGTAATATCTGCAAGTAAATTTATGGCACGCATACCTGCATAATACAATCTTATTTGCATATTCAAAGGACTTACTTTTGCAGTAATATTTTCCACACTAGCACTAGTGTAGCGATAGCAATTTGGACTTTCTACCTTAATATTTAGTTTTTTATCTGCAAATTGACCTTCATACACTGGTAATGGTTTTAATTTTCTACCTGTTAATGCAGCAATCTCCCTTGCGATGCCATAATGGCCCCACAAATCTGGTCTATTTGTTAAACTTTTGTTGTCTACTTCAAACACAACATCTTCAATATCAAGATAATGTTTAATATCTTTGCCAAGTTCATATTCGTCTGGCAATTCAAGTAGTCCCCAATGTTCATCACTAATACCAAGTTCGTCTGCACCACAGCACATGCCATAACTTGTGTACCCACCAATCACTGCTGGCTCAATGTGCATTTCCCCAACTTGTGCGCCAGGAGTAGCAAATGCCACTTTTAATCCAACTCGCACATTAGGAGCACCACACACAACGTCTAGTAATTCTTTGCCGGTGTTTACTTTTAATAAATGTAACTTTTTACTATTTGGATGATTTTCTACACTTTCAATTTGTGCCACAATCACACCACTTACATTTTTACCTTTATACTCAAAACCTTCAACTTCGGCAGTAGATAATGTAAATTGATTAATTAATTTTTCTACGTCAATGCCTTTTAAGTCTACATAATCTTTAATCCAATTAAGTGAAATATACATTGCTCTACCTCCTTATTTAATCTCTGCCTGAGTTAATTCTTTTAATTTGCCACTATTTAGCACACGAATATCATCAATTTCAAATGTCATCATTGCAAAACGGGTGAATCCAAGACCAAATGCAAATCCTTGATATTCTTCTGGGTCAATACCACCATTACGTAATACATTTGGATGAATCATACCACATGGACACAACTCAATCCATCCACTTTGTTTGCATGTTTTGCAACCTTTACCGCCACAGAATGGACAAGATGCATCCAATTCAAAGCTTGGCTCAGTAAATGGGAAGAATCCTGGACGAAGACGCACATTCATTTCTTTACCAAATACTTGACTCAACATATTTTTCATAAAGTAAATAAGATTGCTAATGGAAATATTTTTGTCAATCATCATTCCTTCCAATTGGAAGAATGTATTTTCATGGCTAGCATCTAATTCTTCATTTCTAAAGCATCTTCCTGGGAAAATTGCCTTTAATGGAGCGCCATATTTACGCATAATTCTATTTTGGCCAGCACTTGTTTGCGTTTTTAAAACTTCCCCATTATCAAGCCAAAAAGTATCTTGCATATCGCGTGCAGGATGGTCTTTTGGCACATTTACTGCCTCAAAGTTATTGTATTCAGTTTCAACTTCGTTACCATCTTCCACAGTAAAGCCCATGGATGCAAAAATGTCAATAATGCGCTTTTGAACAATAGTGATTGGGTGCAAACTACCTGTACGCATTGCTAGTGGCACAGTTAAATCCACACGCTTTGTGCCTGCCACTTCTGCCTCTATTGCCTTATTCACAAATTCTTCATGCTTTGCACTAAGTGAATCTTCTATTTCAACTTTTAATTTATTTACGCTCTCACCATATGCTTTGCGCTCACTTGGCTCAATATCTTTAATCAATTTTAGCGCATCAGTAATAAGTCCACTTTTGCCAGTGTACTTAATTCTCAAATCATTTAGTTCGCTATCGCTAGCAACACTTTCTAGCTCTTTATAATAACTCTTTTTAATTT
>JAFZND010000096.1 GCA_017553065.1 Clostridia bacterium | reverse complement strand
TTGACCTAAAATCTAAACTAATGTTACCAAACATAGCTGTTGTGCCGTCAATGATAATACTCTTTTCATGCATAAAGCCTGGTGTGTATTCATATATTTTTACACCCGCCTTAATTAGTTCCACAAAATGTTCTTGTGACACTAAATGCCTGTACTTATTAGTTGGTATTGTTGGGAATATAATGCGCACATCAACACCACTTTTTGCAGCAATTTTTAATTCATTTATACCATCGCGGTCAAGCATTAGTTCTGGTGTAGCAATATAAATAGATTTGCTTGCAGTTGAGAATAAGCTTGCATACATATTTTTTGCATGTATATCTAGTGAATATGGGCTAACACCAAATGGTTGCACCCATTCATTAGTTTTTCTCTTTGTGGCAATTGTTGTTCTGTAACTAGACAAATCAATATCTTTCTTTGTTGCAAATTGCCAATCGGTAAGGAATAGCATTGCCATGCTCCACACAGCTTCACCTGTAAGCATAAGGCCTGTATCTTTCCATGAGCCATACATTTGCTTATAATTTACATACAAATCACCAATGTTTAGTCCGCTTATAAATGCAGTTTTACCATCAATCACAAACATTTTGCGTTTTGTGCGCATATTTACAAGGGTACTAGAAAACAATCTTATCCTGTTAAATGGAACTGCCTCTATGCAATAGTTTTCCAACTTTCTAAATATTTTGCTATCTTCAAATCTATTGGCAGAGCCATAGTCGTCATAAAGCACTTTTACTTCTACACCTTGGCGTGCCTTGATTTTTAAGATGTTGAATATATTATTCCACAAATTGCCTTGCTCTATAATGTAACTTTCAATAAAAATATATTTTTCTGCCTTTTTCAATTCGTCCAAAACGGTGTCAAAATACACATCTGCCTCTGTTATGTATTTAGTAGTTGTATTTTGATACACTGGCATATTCGTGGTGTTCAACACATAATTACTAATTTTGCCCTGATAACCATTTTCACTTACCAAATCATCAATCACCTGTTGATTTGGGAGCAATACAGAACTTGTTTTGAAAGCAATATTTTGCCATGCTCGGCGTTTTCTGCTACTGCCCTTATTTTCTTTCAAATAAATATAAAGGCAAAAACCAAATAGTGGCAATATAAGTATGGTAATTATTCCAGCACTAGAATAATACCTGCCACCAAGCGTAAACACAATCATAAGCAATGCAAGAGCAATGCCAGCTGATTGACCAATTGCAAATATTTTTGGATCAATTATAGGAGAGGTCACGACAAAAGCCACATTCAAGATGAATGTGAAATAAAACATAAATTTTGGGGAATGTAAAAATTTAATAAAATTTTTCATATATGACCCTACTTCTTAGTATATGATAGCACAAATTCTTTCTTTAATAAAATAATTTACACTTATATTATTAGTATTTTATGTGTTTTTAATAAAAAACTACTTTGGCGTGGCCAAAGTAGCATACAAAATTTGTATTTAGTTTAAATCCGTCAATTCCATTTGTTTAAATTCAAGAACTGCTTGTTTATCTGCTTGAGTAATATCGCGTTTTGCCTCTTTTTTAGATCTATAAAAGCTATCGCCTTCTTGACTTTGGAAATATAGTCCTACAACACGCTTGCTAGGGCTACTTAAAAGTGTGTATGCTGCGCGTTTTCTTGCACCACCAACAATATTCTTTGTTGTGCTAAGGTCTGTTTCTACAAACACATTATATGCAAGCACACGCCCTGCATTGTCCATTACTGTAATTCCGTCATAGTTAAGCATAGTCTCAAGCACATCTGCAAATGCTTTTAGTTTGCTTTCGCTATATGCATTACTTTTTAAAAACAACTTGGCAAATTCTATTGGCTCTGGCAACCATGTACCATCTGCAAGCAATCCTTTGTCTTTGTAATCTTTATCTACCACAAGACAAAGTGTGCCATGTAATCTTCTAAACACATTTGAACAAATGTTGGTTAAGTATATTTGAATATCCTCGCGTTTTCTTGCTGATGTTTTAATTTTTGCTGTGCAATCTACAACAAGTGCATGAATAGCTTCTGCCCAATCACTTTTAATATCGTTTACCAAATTAAAGCACACACTAGTTGTGTTACCTTTTATTCCTTTTAGCACCACCATACCTGTGCTAACCACATTGATAAACAATGCATTTAATTTGGCAGGGAATGTGACTTTCTTTTCACTATCAAACATGTAAGAATATAAGTCTTGCTCTTTGATGGAATTTAGTACTTTTATAATTCCATACTCAACACCAACTTCGCCAAACTCAATATATATTGTCCAGTTTTTCAAACAGAAAGTCATGAGGGTTTTTAATCTTTGATTAAATAGTGTTGTATCAGCATCGTGATAAAAAGTTATTTTGTTTGTATCTGGAATAGAACGAATAAGCGTAGAAACACTAGACACAAATAAAATGTTTGGCCTAATTTTTACACCTTCTTCTTCCCAATTGCAAAGTGAGTGAAATACATTTATGAGTTTATCTACATCACTGCTCTTAAGTGTGTCAAATTCTAACTCAATAATATTGCGAACAGACTCTGTTGCGTTCATGTAAAACACACTTATTTGCATACTCCACCCTCTCCTTTTTTGTTATTATAACAAAACAATTCAATATTTCCTACAATTTAAGGCACCTTTTTATAAAAAATATATACTTTTTGCCACAAAGTATACCAGTAAAGAATAAAAAATACACCAAATGTTATTTTGATGTATCTTCGTCTATTTCTTCTTGTTGTTGCACAGAGTTGGAATTACCTTCTCTCCCCCAAATGATAAATGGCATTGCCGCCATCACTGCAAACACAAGCACAAGCGACATTGCAATTGCCACAACAAACTTTGTGTTTAGCGAATGTTCTCTCTTGTTTTCTTTTACTTCATGCTTTTTGTTTATCTCTGGTGTAACAGCTACTGCGTTTACTGCATCAAAGCAATTTGGCATAATATCTGTTACTTCTTTTCTCAAAGCTTTTAATAAATCTTTTTCTTTCATAGCTGTTACCTCCTATATTATTTTAATTTGCACTTATATGCGATTTTAATTTTTTCAATGCATTGTTATATGACCATAGCACAGTGCCAAGTGGTTTATCTAATATTTCAGCAATTTCTTTGTGTTTATACCCCGACACAGCATACATTAGTACTATTTGCAATTCTGATTCATTTAACACTTGTTTTGCTATGCTAAATATTGGAATATCGTATTTGTTTGTGTCATCTTCACTTGTGGCAAGAAATTCATTTTCCACAAAATCTATTACCTGCTCACGCTTGCGTTTTTTGTATTCATTGATACACAAATTTTTGCAAAGTGTAAGTATCCATGCATAGCCATTTGTATTTGCTTTGTAAAAATTAATTTTTTCACGCACCTTAATGTATGTGGCCATCATGGCATCTTCTGCTTCGTGTGCATCTTTTACAATACTAAGACACATCGAAAAAATGCCTTTGTTTGTAAGATTGTATACATTTTCAAAAGCTTTGTTGTCGCCATACTGCATTCTTATTAAACTTTTGTTTAGTGCATGTTTATCCATGTGGCTATCCTAAAGTATAGCACTATTGTACCACAAAAGCTTTGAAAAGT
>JAFZND010000095.1 GCA_017553065.1 Clostridia bacterium | reverse complement strand
CAACACGTAGCCATACACATACCGCCACCATAAAGCATAAAAATTTGGATGAAAATGGATTATACAAATCTAATGCCATCACACCATCAAGCAAGGAATCTTTGCTTAAGAAAAAGCGTACAAAAAATACTATTGCTAGTGCAATAGATACAATTTTTTCTATTAGATTTGCTTTTGCTTGTAATTTGCCTTTAAGTAGGAAGAATAATCCAACCAAAACTGCAATTACGCCAGCCATTAATCCTAGTTGACTATACCACATACACCTATTTTGTGTGCGCTCCTGTATCGTAAATAATTGTAGTAATACAATATAATAAACAATTATATTATACATGTTATTTGTTTTTTTGACAAATTTTACCAACGTGTGACAAAAAAATATTGTTAATATTTTTATTTAGTATATGAAAAACTTTGTTTTTTACACATTTTTAAAACAAAAAAGACACTAAGTAGTGTCTTTTGTAATAATTATTTTGTTTCCTCTACATCTACTGCTTCGGTAAGCACAACTTTGCTACCCTTTCTATCTAGCACAATCCAAACCACGCTACCAAGTGCAGTTGCACCAAACACTGATAGGAATACAATGCATATTGTTCTTAATGTAGCTGTGCTTGGGCATGTAAGAGTAAGGTCATCATCTGCCATATACAACTCATCTGCATTTATTGTGCCAACTTCTTCAAACTCGGCAGCATCTTCAGTTTTGGCATATAGCATACCCTTTTCTACTTTGAAGTCGCCTTTGTATGATATAACCATTTCGCCATCTACAAATAATCTGGTTTCAGCTTTGCTACTATTTAGCAATTCAAACTCTGCCCTCACTAAATATTCACCTTGCATTTCTTCATACCAATATGTTGCTTTTCTGTATGGCACGGTAACTGTGGTAAATAACACCACAAAAAATGCCACTACTACTGCTAACGATAAACTTAATGCTACCCATTGAACAAAATGTCGTCTACTTTCTTTCATAAAATTAAGTCCTCTAACATAATTATATTACCATAAAAGACATTTTTTGACAAATAAAAACACCAATTATAAATAATTGGTGGTTTTTATCACTTAAAATTCTATTTTCCATTCATCAATTTCTGGCATATCTACACCATGCTCGCGAATGTATTCATCATGGCGAGCAAGTATGTCTTGCATTGCCTCGGTTACTTTCTTTTTATCAGCAGGTGTAACTTTTGAACTATTTGCCACTTCAAGTACAATGTGACATCTATCAATATTATTGCGCACACGCATATCAAATGGTGTGGTTACTGTGCCTTCTTCTTTGTAACCAAACACATGAAAGTTTTTGTTGTTGCGATCGTACACAAGGCCTTTGATAAGTTCGGCATAACCATGGAAATTGAATATCACAGGTTTATCCTTTGTAAATAACTTATCAAATTCGGCATCGCTAAGTCCGTCTGGATGCTCTTTGGTGAGTGACATTAAATTACATACATTCACAAAGCGAACATTTAATTTTGGCAAATATTTGTGAATGTAATTTAGTGCTGTAATTGCTTCCTTGGTAGGTGTATCGCCTGCTGTGGCAATTACTACATCTGGATGCTCTTTGTCGCCAAGACATGCAAAATCCCACACACTTGCACCATTTTCAACATGTTTTATTGCCTCATCCATATGTAACCATTGATATGAATACTTTTTGGATGCGGTAATTACATTTACCTTATTTTTGCTCTTTGTTGCTTTATCATACACAGCAAGAAGTGTATTTGCGTCTGCAGGTAAGTAAATATGTGTTACTTCTGGCGCCTTTTCTGCAATGTGTGTAATGAATCCTGTATCTTGGTGTGTGTAACCATTGTGGTCTTGTTGCCAAGTAGTGGATGTGAGAACTAAGTTTAGTGAACTGATTGGTGCGCGCCACTCTAACCTATTGCATACGCGCAACCACTTGCAATGTTGGGCCACCATACTATCTACCACGCGCATAAATGCCTCGTAACTATCAAACATGCCATGGCGTCCGGTAAGGATATATCCCTCTAACCAACCTTCGCAGGAATGTTCGGATAAGTATCCATCCATAATTCTACCTTCGGTAGAAAGTTTGTCATCTGTTGGTAGTAATTTTCCTTCAAATGGACGATTTTCTACATCAAAAGCACGATATAATCTATTTGATTTTGCTTCGTCTGGGCTAAATATACGATAGTTTTTGTTGTATTTATTTAATTCGAATAATTCTCTAATGTATCCGCCTAGTTCGCGCATATCTTGCACTTTTACTGTGCCTGGTTTGTCAAATTTTACTTCCAAATCTTTTAGGTCTGGGGTTACTATTTCTTTTAGTAGTTTGCCACCATTTGCGTATGGGGTTGCACCAAGGCGCTTATCTCCAGTAGGCAATATTGCGGCAATTTCTTGTTTTAATTTACCATTTTTGTCAAACAATTCTTCTGCATGATAACTCTCTAGCCATTCTTTTACCAAATCAAAATGGTTTGGCTCGCTCATGCTAATAGGAATTTGGTGTGCCAAGAAATAATCTTCTATTTTTTGGCCGTCCACTTCTTTTGGACCTGTCCAACCCTTTGGTGTACGAAGAATAATCATTGGCCATACTGGGCGCTCTGTAACACCTTTTTTGCGTGCATTTTGCCAATTTTTCTTAATATCTGCAATAGCGCAGTCCATTGCTTTTGCCATTACAGGATGAAGTGCAACTGGGTCATTTCCTTCCACAAAGTATGGCTTATAACCATAACCTACAAACAAACTCTCTAGTTCATGGTGTGGAAGACGCGCAAGAACAGTAGGACTATTTATTTTATATCCATTCAAATGAAGTATTGGTAGCACTGCACCATCAGTTTTGGCACTGATGAACTTGTTGCCATTCCAAGAAGTTGCAAGTGGGCCTGTTTCCGCTTCGCCATCGCCCACAACAACTGCTGCAATTAAGTTTGGATTATCTAGCACTGCACCAAAGCCGTGTGCCAAACTATAACCAAGCTCGCCACCTTCATGGATTGAACCAGGTGTTTCTGGTGCCACATGGCTAGGAATACCGCCTGGGAATGAAAATTGCTTGCATAGTTTTTTAAGGCCTGCTTCGTTTTGAGTAATTTTTGGATAGTACTCACTATATGTGCCTTCCAAATAACAATTTGAAACAAAGAAATTACCACCATGACCAGGTCCTGATAGCAAAACCATATCTTGATTATATTTCTTAATCACTCTATCGCAATGAGCATACACAAAGTTTTGGCCAGCACATGTTCCCCAGTGACCAAGCAATCTATCTTTTATGTGTTTTCGCTCCAATGGTTTTCTAAGTAGTGGATTGTCTTTTAAATACAATTGAGCAACTGTAAGATAGTTTGCTGCCCTAAGGTATTTATTGAGCAACTCAAAGTACTCTTTTGATGAATAGTAATCTTTCATAATGTCTCCATAAAAATTCAAATCTACAATTATTATACATATTTTGCCTAAATATTGAAAACGAAAAAGACAACAAAATAAATTAAATTTATTTTTTGACAAAATATTTAATAACATTTTGATTACATTTGGGTATATGATACAATGATGAAACATAAAAGGGGTAAATGTTATCATGGTTATATTTTGCACGATTTATTATATTTGTAGTTATTCTCAAACAATTCCACAAGTATTAAAACTAATAAAAACAAAATCAAGTAGCGACTATAGTTTACTTCATATAGCCATACAGTTTGTAGGTTTACTTTGCTGGTCTCTTTACATATTTACATCCAATCAAAGTATTATCGTGTACAT
>JAFZND010000094.1 GCA_017553065.1 Clostridia bacterium | reverse complement strand
ATCACCAGTAATACTTACTTCCACCATGCCACCACCACTAGTAGCAGTAAGTGTTGTGTTTTTTAACTTTTCATCTGCTTCAGCCATTTGTTTTTGCATTTGCTCTTGCATCTTTTGTGCTTGACGCATGAGATTTTGCATGTTTCCACCGCCAAAGCCACCCATTCTATTATACATAAAATACACTCCTTAATTATCTTATTGTTAGCATATCGCCAAACTGATCTCTTAACATTTCTTCCACATTTAATGACTTTTTATTTTCATTTAAAATTGGTTTTGCTGTCAAATTATTGTCAATTTGTGACAAATACTTATTGATTACATTCAAATTGTCATCATTTGAAATACTCTTGTAATTATCTTCACCATTAACAAACATATCTAGTTCGTTGCCACTAATAATTGTTTTTGTAACGCTACCTAACATTGCGTGAGTTTTATATTCTTTGTTGTCCCTAAGTGATATTAGTAGTTTACCAAACACTTTACTACCACTATAGTCACGCTTTACATCGTTAACGGATTTTGTGATGGTACTGCTGTTGGGTGCATCTAGTGCCATTGGTTTATTTGGTTTTAATTCATTTACACTTGTCACAATATTTAATAATACCACTTCTAACAATGCTCGTGGATTTTGTGTATATCTAAATTCTTGTTCTAGTCCACTTAGTTTTTTCAATACACCTAGCACCATATTGATATCATATTTTGCAAGGGCTTTTAATTCTTCAATGTCTGCCATTGGCAATTTTAAGATATCTACATAGTTATCGCAAGTTTTTACAACTGCAACATCTCTAAAATATGCTGCCAAATCTTTTGCTAATTGTGATAAATTTTTGCCACTCTTTGCAATATCATCTACCACTTGCAATAAGTTTGTAACATCACCTGCAAGCAAATGTGATGCAAGTGTATGCAACACCTTTTTATCAGTTGCTCCAACTGCCTCAACTACTGCTTTGTATGTAACATTTCTATCTGTGTATGCCACACACATATCAGCAATAGACAATGTGTCACGCGCGCTGCCTTCGCCAAGTCTTGCAATTAGTGAAACTGCTTCTTTTTCGTAAGCAATACCACTATCTTTAAACACTTTTTCAAGCAATCCTTCTAACTCTTCTTGTGAAATAAGTTTGAAGTCAAAGCGCAAGCAACGAGAAAGTATTGTTGCGGGTAATTTTTGAACCTCGGTAGTGCCAAGGATAAATACCACATATGTTGGTGGTTCTTCCAAGGTTTTAAGTAAGGCATTGAATGCACTATCTGTAAGCATATGCACTTCATCAATAATGTACACTTTGTATTTACCATGGATTGGTGGATATTTTACCTTTTCGCGTAGTTCTCTAATCTCATCAACTCTATTGTTTGATGCAGCATCAATTTCAATTATATCCAAATTATTTGGGTCTGATAGCGCCTTGCATACATCACATTTTCCACAAGGACTGCCATTTTGAGGATGTTCACAATTTATGGATTTAGCAAAAATACGCGCAATACTTGTTTTACCAGTACCCCTAGTGCCACAAAATAGATAAGCATGACTAATTGTATCATGTTTTATTTGATTTGTAAGCGCTGTAGTAATGTGCTTTTGGCCCACTACTTCTTGCCATGTGGCTGGTCTGTATTTACGATATAATGCTTGATATTCCACTATCTTAATCCTCTTTTAAATTTCTTAATTTACTTTTAATTCTTGTTAATGCATTATCTACACTTTTGTTTGATTTGCCTAGCATAGTTGCAATATCAGTGTAAACATGCCCTTGCAAATACAAACTTAATATTTGTAATTCATATTTGCTAAGTTTTGATTCAATCTCACTAAAAATATCTTTGATATTTTCATCACTAATTGTGTTTTCTTCTGGTGTTGGGCTATCGCTTTTTAATGCTACCACATCATCATCAAATTCCACTTCACCTTGACTATTCAAATTATACCTTTCATTTAATGGTAGGTTTTTAAGTCGTGTGGATGATTTAATCTTATTAATTAATTGCCTATTTACTACCATTGTCATATATGCTTTGAAGTTGTCATTTTTGGCTTTATCATATGTATTGATAGCATGCAAAAATGCCATTGTTCCTTCCTGTGTTAGGTCATCTAGGTCGCCATCCACAAGAAAATATTTTCTAGCAAGTGACCTTAAATACACTTTGTATTTTTCATAAAGCAATTCCACAGAGTGTGTATTGCCCGATTTTGCACTTGCAATCAAACTACTTTCATTTGTAATTTCTTTGTCTAAATGCTTCATACACTGCCATACCAGTAGCAACAGACGCATTTAGTGAGTTTACTTTGCCCACCATTGGAATGGTTACTACTCCATCACAAAGTTCTTTTGTGAGTCTGCTAGTACCAAATCCTTCACTGCCAATAACAATTGCTAGTGGTCCTGTTAAATTACTTTTTACTATATCCTCACCACCTAGTTCGCAAGAATATACCCAAACATTTTGTTTTTTCAATCTTTCAATTTCGGTATTAATATTTGTAACACGCGCAATTAGCATATGACTAGATGCGCCTGCAGATGTACGAATAACAGTCTCTGTAACCTGGCATGCTCTATTTTTGCCAAATATTATGCCGTGCACACCCATACATTCTGCCACTCGAATGATAGAACCAAAATTGTGTGGATCTTCAATTCCATCAAGAATAAGAATAAATGGATCTTCACCTTTTTCTTTTGCTCTTTGCAATATATCACTAACTTCGGCATACTTGTAATCATCTGCAAATGCAATTACACCTTGTGCATGTTTTGTTTCTGATTCTTTTTGCACAACTTCTGGTGCAACCCATTGCAATTTAATTCCTTTTGATTTAAGTAATGTAATTAGATCATTAAAAACTTTGTCATGGTCACCTTTAGATACCATAACTTTAGAAAATGTAGTTCCGCTATTAACTGCTTCTCTTACTGCATTTCTACCTTCAATTTTCATCTAATTCTCCTACTACCAACTTTAAAATTTCATTTAGTCTATCCTTGTTTCCAATTAGATACAAGTAACCAAGCACTGCTTCAAATCCTGTGGCACGCTTGTAATCTGTTACTTTTGCGTTTTTTGCAATATTATTTGTTTTGTAATTTCGTGCACGCCTAAACACATCTAATTCATCAGCATTAAGTAGTGGCAACAACTTATCCACCATATCACTTTGCCCAGATGCTTTAATATATTTTGTTGCAAGTGTATGCAAGTCATTTGGTTTACCAACATGATGCTTGCAAATGTGCTCCCTTACATACAAAGTGTGCACAGCATCGCCAACAAATGCTAGTAATTGCGAATTATAATTTTTAATTTGTGTTTTGTCGTTAGCCATAATTCACCTTGATCATGTTTATTATATCACAACACCTATGTTTTAATAAAACAAACTACAACCAAAAAATAAAATTTATTTTGTAAAACAAAATAATAAATTAAAGTCATTTTTTAAACTTTTGCAAAATATAAATATAGTATGTTTATCGTTTTCAAACCAAAAAAAATATTGATTTTTATTTTAATACTTGCAATATCTATTCTTTCTACACTTGGTGCCTATGCAATTGTATCTGCAAAAAGCAACAAAAAAATACGCTTTAATTACACTATTGCAATTGATGCTGGCCATGGTGGTCACGACAATGGTTGCAGTGGCGACAACTCAGGAATAACAGAAGCCGAACTAAACTTAATTGTTGCAAAAAAACTTGCAAAATATTTGCAAGATTTTGGTTTTAAAGTTGTTCTTACGCGTGAAAACAATGATTCTCTAAATAGTCCATTTGCTGACAACAAGAAAAAAGATGACATGACAAAACGCGCAGAAATAATCAATAGCAATAATTGTGATATGGTAGTATCAATTCACATGAATTATTTTCCAGATACAACAGTTCATGGCGCTCAAAGCTTTTATGCTAAAGATAACGAAAATAGCATAAATCTTGCAAAGTGTGTTCAAACTCAATTAAATAATCAACTTCAACCAGAAAATTTAAAAAATGCACAACTAGGCGACTATTACTTACTAAATGTAGTAACCATTCCAACTACCATTGTGGAATGTGGATTTTTATCTAACCCAAACGAAGAAATACTGTTGCAAGATATTGACTACCAAAACAAACTTACCTACGCCATTTTTAGTGGCATTGTACAATATTATTCATTAAATCATGAGATATAAAAAAACGACCAAATTTTGGTCGTTTTTATTTATTTTCTTCCGCTATATTTAAGGTTTATATTTGGGTCTGCCGTAAGTGATAAATCTGCTAGTCCCTCACCACTAATTGCATTGAAATACCCCTCGGATGCAATCATTGCTGCATTATCTGTGCAAAGACTCATTGGTGGGAATAACACTTTGATATTTTCTTTTTCACATGCTTTTGTAAGTGTGTCTCTTAGGTAACTATTTGCAGCCACACCACCTGCCACTGCAATGGTATCAAAACCGTATTCTTTGCAAGCCCTAATTGCTTTGTCCACAAGCATACCTACTGCCTCGCATTGAAATGAACAACACACATCTGCCACATTCACTTCGTGGCCCGCTTGGCGTTCGTTAT
>JAFZND010000001.1 GCA_017553065.1 Clostridia bacterium | reverse complement strand
TTGATTCAGAATTTGTCATTATTGATAATTCTGTGTTGATGGAAATCACAGGGCAATTTGGCGAAGTAAGTTGCTTAGTTCCCCACGTAATAGATAATGAGTTTACTACCAAAAAAGATATTATCTTTTTGTGTATTAGTGCATACAACCTTAGTTGGTGTATGGAAAAAGCCCTAAAACAATTAAAACCAAATGGTGTAATTGTTGCTTTGCAACAAGTAATGTCGCTAGATGAATTAATGTCTAAAATACCAACAAACAAATTGTTTTTGCTATACAACGATTGGAATGCTGTTCGTCTTACAGGCAAAGATATATTTGTGTACGATAGTGGCGATATGCACTTAGGGGCTGTAAGCAACAAACTTGATATGCCACTAAGCACAATTCAAAGAGTGCTTTCTTGCATTACAGATGTGCAAATAGAAAATGACTTTTTAACATTCTTTTCATCAAGATTTATTCTTGATAACACATTGCTTTGCATGGGTGCTGTGTGTGGGTTGAATGTAGGTAAATTTTTAAGCTTGAAACAAGGCAAAAATATATTTATTCACTTAATTCAAGAAAATGTGAAGATATTACACAAAGCAAAGATGAAAATTGAACCATTTAATGGTGTGTTTGATTATGAAATTTTTGCAAGAAATAGCATCCCATCTTTGATTTATAGGTCGAAAATGTTTAGACGACTAATAACACAAAATGGTCAAGTGGTATCAAGAATGCTAAGACGATTTGAAAATAATAAAAAAACAGAAGTAGATTACCTAATGGCAAAAGTGTGTGCATGGGGTAAAAAACTAAAAGTCAAAACACCATATTCAGATGCGACAAATGAAATATTGCAACAAATTGCTGCAAAAGAGCGTACAATATGTGTAGAGAATTTTGAAGATGAATTATATACAAAAATAAAGGGGTAAAGTTATGATAATTGAAGAAATAAAAAAAGCAACTGTGCAAGCAATGAAAGACAAAGATGCAAATCTTCGTAGTATTTATTCTGTTGTGATAAATAAATATATGCTTGCCACAGTAGAAGCTCGCACCACAGGTAAAGAAGTGGATGATGCTCAAATGGTAAAAATTATTCAAAAAACTATCAAAGAGTTAGAAGAAGAAAAGGCAAATTATGAACGTGTAGGACACACAGAAACTGCAAATAATATTGCAGTGCAAAAAGCAGTGCTAGAAAAATATTTGCCACAACTACTTAGCGAAGAAGAAATTAAAAAGATCATTTTGTCATTAGATGATAAAACAGTGCCAGCAGTAATGCGTCATTTTAAATCAAATTACAATGGTCAAGTGGATATGAAAACAGTTAGCGATGTGCTAAAAACACTATAAAAAATAAGGATTTTACATAATAAGTGGAGCAAAAAGAGAAAATATCTTTTGAAAAGAGCAGTATAAAACGCAAAGTAAAAAGCATATGGGATAAAATTAAATATGGTATAGTTCCATTTTTGTTTCTTGCTGCAGCAAACCTAATTTCATGGGCAGGCAATCAATTGTTTGGAGCAATACATGGAGCGCAACCAAATATAGCTATAGATGCAAACATTCCGTTTGTGTCTTGGTTTATTGTGTTTTATTTTGTGTGTTTTCCTGTTGCTGTAGTTGCATTGTTTGTTGCTTTTGCAAAAAATAAAAAACGCGGATACGATATTGCGTTTACAGTGACAATTGCCTTACTTATATCGGGGTTAATTTATTTGCTTTGGCCAACAGAATTTCCATTAGAGTGGAAATATTCTTGGCTACCAGAGAATATGAACTTTTTTGATAGGTGGACATATTCATTATGGCACACTGGTAAGCCAACATGCTTATTGCCTAGTCAACATTGCTATTTTGCCATTGCATGCATAATTTCTGTAGTTGACTCAGATAATATGAGTTGGTGGTACAGAGTATTTATGATTGTATTTAATATTTGCGTACTACTTTCCACATTCTTTTTGAAGCAACATTTTGTATTAGATTTTGTTGCAAGTCTTGCTATTATGACAATCATTTATCTAATTTTGCGTTTATGCAAATTTGGCGACAAAATGGATGATTGGGTTACAAAGAGAGAAGTGATAAAACAAAATAAAAAAAGCACCAAATAATAGGTGCCTTTTTTGTTATCTGCGTTTGTTTGCAGGACTTTCGCCATACACTACAATTCTTTCACCAAGAGAATAAATGATGATAGATAGGATGTTTATTGTAGCAACTAGTCCAATCATGCCACCATATAGGCCAAGCATTTCGGTAGGTATTACACCACCAACAGATAGTGAACTACCAAGCACCATGCTTACAATAACCACAGCGAAAGTGAGAATGTATAATATTATTCCAGATGCAAATTTACCACTGCCTGCAAATGTGCATACAATATCAAGTATGATATTTAGCACAAGTGCACTAATGAGTACATAGTAGGCAATTTCTGCCCATAATGGCAATGTGGTTGTAGTAAGTAAAATGTAACCAAACACCACAAATGTAATCATAAACGCAATTAAAGCAAAGTATGTCATGATGGATAATACTTTCTTTTCACCAGTGTACATGTTTTTCCTCCTTATATATTGTTACTATTATTTTGCACACTAGCGCACATATTATGCTGGTAAATATTTCTATGTATATATTTAATATATAAAAAGTTTATAAAAATACTTGATTTGTGCTCAATGGTGTGTTATTACATATTGTAAACATTTTAGGAGATGGAATCTTATGTGGGATATTTTATTAGATGCACTAGTTGATTCTTTAAAATTACTTCCAATATTGCTTGGTGTATATATAATTATTGAGTTAATAGAGGGCAAGACATCTGGTAAATTAAAACATAATAAATATTTAAAGAATGCTTATGCGCCATTAATTGGTAGTGCAGTGGGAATTGTACCACAATGTGGTTTTAGTGTGATTGCTACAGATTTATATACAAAAAAGGCATTATCTGTGGGCACACTTCTTGCTGTGTATATTGCAACTAGTGACGAGGCATTGCCAATAATGATAGCAAATCCAGGTAGTTACAAATATTTGTTGCCAATGCTACTCATTAAATTTTTGCTTGCACTCATTGTAGGATATGTTGCATATTTTGTAACTCATGGCAAAAAAACAAAGAGTGTGTATGACCAAAAACATGTAGCAAAAAGTGAATATGCAGATGCCACACAATTACAACTAAAAAATATGCAAGTGCAATATGCATATGTTGCTGCAGATATATATATGGACCAAGAACCAGATAAAGGTTGCTGTGGGCATGATATTGAAACAAACAAATGGAAGCAATATTTATTACATCCACTAATTCATAGTTTTAAAATATTTACATATATTTTA
>JAFZND010000002.1 GCA_017553065.1 Clostridia bacterium | reverse complement strand
GGTGTAATTGCCAAAATTATACCGCCCTGCTAAAAAGGTCTCACCATCTACATACACAGTTGTTTCAAAGTGACCAGTATTGGATATATACTCCACTTTGCCATCCACCATGTTTTCCAGTGTTACTGTAGCATCTGCCAAATCCTTACGGACATAATCATGCCCACCTTCTTTATTAGTTAATCCGCTAATCCTTGTCCCATCGGAATACACTGTGCCATAATTTGATACATCACCCGTTCCGCTGTATAATCCTGTGTAAAATATTCCACTACTTGCCACAATCATCGTGCCGTTATTAACAATTGTACCATTGTTTGTAATGCGGGAAAGATTTAGAATATTGATAGTGCTATTATTTGTAATTGTGCCATTGTTTGTAATTCTTGCATACTCTGCAACTTTAAGTGTTGGATATTCTGAGATTGTTAAACTATCACTCTCTTCCAAAGTTATCACTGAATCTAGTTTGACGTTAGAATAGTTAGGGTTGGCAAGTTTATCTTGTAATTCTTGCAAAGTTGAGGCTGTTGTTTGCGATCTTACTATATTAAATGTGAATTCACAACTGCCCTTAAATTTAGGGTTATTGTCTTTGCAGGTTATATTTAAAATTGCCGTGCCAACATTGATATTGTTGCTGTATTCAAATGTGAAAAAACTATTGGCAACTTTGGTGCCGTTTAACTGGATTGTTATTTTGCTCTCATCTAATGTTATTGCCTCGCCAGTGTATCTAGGCGTGTTGCCAGAATATTGTATTCTATTTCGTTCAAGTTGAACTCTATTATCTGTTGGTGCAGGATCAACACTCTCGCCACCGCATGCCACAAAAATTATGCTAAATGGCATAACTAGCAAAAATAGTATTAAAATAAAAACAAATTTTTTATTCATATAAGCCCTATTTTGTTTAAAAAAAACTATATAAAAACAAACAATTTCAAAACATTAACCCGAGTTTTATTTTTAATTCGTTTTTTAGATTTACCATCATCAGTAACATCTGGTATTCTATTTAAATTAAACATAAGTCCATCTCTAAATATATTCTATCATACACTCATAAATAATCCAACTCCTTATGCTGCCATTTACGCGTTTATTATATTGTTCGTGCCAAAACAATCAAATTAACCAAAAATGTATCCAATATTTGAAAGAATTGTACATTGAAAATTACAAAAATTTTGTAAAATTACACAAAAAATTAGCCACTTGATATATATATTTATATATATCAGAAATGGCTAAATACAATTACTTGAAAGCCACCATGGTTGGGCTACCAAATGAAAAAGCACGAATAATTTCGTGCTTTTTTCTTTTATTAGTTAAATAAATGCTTTACACCGTACAAAAATGCTTCCAAGTAAACAATTACGCACGCCACCACAAATAATGCAGGCAACACATAATCTAGCAGTGCAATTTTTGGTTTTCGCGAATATGATAGTAGGAATATAAAAGGTATTATTGCCACCACATACCAGCTAGTTCCCAATCCAAACAAAACTAAACTTATGTCAATATACATAATGGCAAAATCAATTAAGCAAATTACGAGTACCACAATAGAACTAATAATAGCTACTTCTAATGAGTTGCGATTTGTGTGAAGATATTGTTCATACTCTTCGCTATTGCCACCCCATTTGATAAATATTTTTTTTCTTAGTTTCATCACTATTGACAACGCAAACATAATAATGTATATGGTAAGTGACCTATTTGGCAACAATGCTAGTACTGCCATAGATAACTCTATTTTGCCCATATAATTTAATCCATATAACACAAATGAAGTTGTTGCAAGTAACACAGGAATAATGCTACACCACCTGAATGCCAAATACATTTTGCGTGTAAGTGGCTTTTTTGGTGTATAAAATAGAAAGAAGAAAAACATAGAAAATAGTGCCAAATCTATAAACACATTATAATTCACCATGCCACCAAACAACTTATTTGAAATGCTATCCGCCATCAATATTGCTAAATCTTTATCTTTAACAATGGCAAACATAGCACCATATAAGTATCTATAGTACACAAGCACTACACCAAGATAAATTGCTATTGCTATAATTGAATAAGAAAGCAAATATTTTTTTATCTTGTTTCGGCTAGACATTATTACACAAAAATTGGCAGCAAGAAACATAGGGAGTGCAAATGCCGACAAGAAATTTAGAACATCTACAGTATCCAATACCCCTTGTGGTACATCTACAAATTTATTCACAAGCGTATATGCCAAGTAAATTTGAGCAAAAATCATCAAAATAAAACCAAGTACCCTTATTGATCTGTATGTAAGGGGTCCACGATACTTAATGTCTTTTTTTGCTAATAATTTATCAATTTTTTCGCGTTTATTTTTTATTTTTAAATTGTCTTCGTTAGCAGACGATTCACTAGACACTTCTAGTGCGTCATCTTCATTTTTTACTTCTGTATTTTCCATACTATCATTATAGCAATCTTTATCAAATTGTGCAATAAATAACCACAAAACGACAAAAAATAGAGCGAAAATTCGCTCCATTTTTAAAAATCATTATTTTCTACAGATACAATTCTGCAATAGTGTTTTACTCCATCACTTTCGTACACAAATGTTTCACCTGGATGCTTGCCAAGTATTGCTTGCGCAAGTGGGGAATCGTTTAGTATTTCGTCCCCATTTGATTTATTTAAACTTGTTTTAATAATATGTTCATGTTTTTCGCCATCTATTAGTACAACAAACATTTCATTTATATAAATGCCATCATAATGAGCATCGTCATTT
>JAFZND010000093.1 GCA_017553065.1 Clostridia bacterium | reverse complement strand
TTCAACACAGAATTTGAAGGCGACCTAGAGGGTAATGGTCTTACAATTAAGAATTTGCGTATACTTGCAGATAATGAAAGCAACAACGCATTCTCATTTGGTTTATTTGCCAAGATTAAGGGTGCAAATGTGCGCAACCTAAATATTGAGGTAGAAGAACTATGGGGCGTAAATGTTCCTGTAGTAGGTGTTCTTGCAGGTGTTGTTACAAATAAAGTAACAGAACACTATGATTCTAATGGACAAAGAATTGTAAAAGGTAGCACAGTATCTAACATTAAGATTTCTACAAATAGTGATGTTACCGTACAAGGATTAAATGTTGTTGGTGGTGTGGCAGGTATAGTAGAGGGTGACTCATATCTTGTTAACACAACAAACACAGTGCCAGTGAAGGCAAACTTCCGTGGAAATATCAATATATTCTCAAAGAATAACAGTGTAAACACACATTATTCATCATATCGTCTTGTGGACCTTAGCTCCATAGATAGTGTGCATTACGACAATGTTACAACATCACATTACACATTAACAGAAAACCATGTAACAACTGGTAATAATCAATGCACTGGCAGTTGTTCATCACATGATGAGCAATACATTGTGTACTTTGAAAGAGTAAGTGATACAAGCGTAGTTCAACATGTAGTTACAGAAGGCGATTCCGATTTCAATAATGTATCACTAAGAATTGCCGAAGGTGACTCAAGTATAACTTCATACTACAAATCATACAAGTACAAAGGTTTGTATGATGGTATTAGTTATGTTGGTGGTATTGCTGGTATTATCAATGTAGACGAAGAAGTTCTCACAGAAGACACAAAATTACGCAACTTTGTGCGTATTAGAAGAAATTATGTAGATGGCGCACTTGCACTTTCTGGCCAGGTAGTTGGTGGATTGTTTGGTTATGTGGGCGAATCATCACATATTTCAGATAGCTATATGTTAGTAGATGCAAATACCCATATCAATGCTACACGCGTAGCAGGTGGTCTTGTGGGTCATAATTTAGGTACTATTAACCGTAGTTATTTTGTACACACATTAGTAAATCAAGAATTAATTGACGATTACATTTATCGTAACCGCACACAACTAGATAATGCAATTAGCGATATTTACATCAGTGGAAATTCTGGTGGAAAATATTTTGCTGTGCAATACGAAGTGTTTGGCGGAAACCCACACTACATGGGCGGTCTTGTAGGTATCAATGTTACAGGCACAATCACTAGATCATATAACAAAGTGCCAGTAAATAACCTAAATGCAGAATATGCAGGTGGTCTTGTAGGTGTAAGTTTGGGTGGTGAGATTGGCGAAAGCTATACCACTGCCACAGTAAGTGCATTCCGTGCATTTGGTGGTATTATTGGTATTCAAACCAGTCTTACAAACATAACACGTTATCTAGATGATAATGGCAATGAGAAAGAAAAAGAAGATGAATATAATCACTTCAATTCATTTGCTCAATCACCACTTACAAATTTGTTTGAAGAAAGTTATTACATATTCAAAAATAATGAAGCAACACTCACAGCTGGCTTTACAGGCATCAATACTGTGGCCAACCATGAACTTGCTGATGGTACAACTGCTGATGGTAGATACACCACAGAATACACATATATTCATGACCTTGTGGGTTCAAATGTATGGGTAACAAGCCACTTAAATATCAATAGGTCAGCACGTTTCCAACGCAATGCCGATGATGCTTATGTGGGTCTTCTTGCTGGTATATCAATGTTTGAATTCAGTACAATAAAAGTAAAAGATCCTACTTATGGTAATGTGCTATCTGTTACAAGCATTGATGAATCAATTGCAGCTGATACCTCATCACAATACCATAATGCTGGATTTATTACAGCATTTGGTGCATTATCTACATTAATGAACAATAGAGTAATTAATGACTCTAACTTCTTCAAGGCAACATGGCAATATGATCAATCAGATATTGAAACAACAAAAGAATTAGTATATGAAATTGGTCTTACCCCAGATGCAATTACGAAAGACCTAAACCTTGCAGCACAAGATGCAATAATTAGGGGTATGAAAGAAAAGATACAAGATCAGCCATCAATTAAAGGTCAAGATTTACTAGTAAGGAATGATAAGGCACGCATGCTATATGGCTATCGTACATTATCGCGAACATATTTATATAGTCGTATGACCATGTTTGGATCGCTTAGATCATTAAACGAAATTACAAGCAGAATCAC
>JAFZND010000010.1 GCA_017553065.1 Clostridia bacterium | reverse complement strand
GGTGTTGGTGATGAAGGTGGTTTTGCACCAAACTTAAAAGATGACGAAGATGCTCTTAAATACTTATGCAAAGCAGTAGAAAAAGCAGGATACACACTTGGCAAAGATTTTGCATTTGCAATTGACGCTGCCGCAACAGAAATGTACGATGAAGCAAAGAAAATTGGCCATGAAGGTAATTATTATTTCTGGAAAACAGGTAAAGAATACACAGCAAAACAAATGGTTGAATATTGGGAAAAAATGTGTGCAAAATACCCTATTGTTTCCCTAGAAGATGCCCTATCCGAAGAAGATTGGAATGCATGGAAAATGCTTACTGATGCAATTGGTAACAAAGTTCAACTTGTTGGCGATGACTTATTTGTAACAAACCCAGAAAGATTGAAAAAAGGTATAAAACTTGGCGTTGCTAATGCAATACTTATTAAAGTGAACCAAATTGGTAGTTACACAGAAACAATCGAAGCTATTAAAATTGCCCATAAGGCAGGATATAAAACAGTTATTTCTCATAGATCAGGCGAAACAGAAGACACAACAATTGCAGATATTGCAGTTGGCTTAGACCTTGGTCAAATCAAAACAGGTGCACCTTGCAGAACAGATAGAGTTGCTAAATATAATCAATTACTTCGCATAGAAGAAGAACTTGGTAAAAAGGCCAAATTTGGTGGTAAATGTGTTCTTAGATAGCAAACAAAAAAGACAGCAATCATGCTGTCTTTTTTTCATTTTTATAAGTACTATCAATTACGCCGCCACCAAGGCACTCTGTATCTGTATAAAATACAACATATTGTCCTGGAGTTACTGCGCGCTGTTTTTCGTAAAACTTAACTTCAGCTTCACAATCTCCATTTAATATCACATGCACTTTTTGGTCTGGTTGGCGATATCTAAATTTTGCATAACAATCAAACTCTTTTTTGTCTGGCATGGAAGGTATCCAATTTATTTCTTTAGCAAATAGGCCATCTGTAAATAATTTATCATCTTCCCCTTGTGACACATACAATATATTCTTTTTTATATCTTTATCTATCACAAACCAGCGTTCACCATTACCACCAGCGTAGCCACCAATATTTAATCCTTTACGCTGGCCAAGTGTATAGTACATGGCTCCATTATGCTTTCCTACTACTTTGCCAGAATCAATATCTACAATGTCACCTTTTTTTGCTGGCAAATATTTAGATAAAAATTCTCTGAATTTGCGTTCTCCAATAAAGCAAATACCCGTGCTATCTTTTTTATGTGCAGTGCTCAAATTGTATTTTTCTGCAATTTTGCGCACTTCTGGCTTTTCCATATCTCCAAGTGGAAATAACACACATTCCAATTGTTCTTGTGTAAGTTGATTTAAAAAATATGTTTGGTCTTTGTTTGTATCCACTGCTTTTAGCAATCTATGTACGCCATCTTTGTGTGTAATTTTTGCATAATGACCTGTTGCGATATAATCTGCACCAAGCATTTTTGCATATTCCAAAAATGGCCCAAACTTAATCTCTCTATTACATAACACATCTGGGTTGGGTGTTCTGCCTGCCTCATACTCTTTCAAAAAGTATTTGAAAACTCTGTCCATGTAATCCTGAGCAAAGTTTACTGTGTAATATGGAATACCAATATTATTGCATACTCGCTTTACATCTTCGTAATCAGTTACTGCGCTACATGCACCATTTTCATCTGATTCTTCCCAATTTAGCATAAATAAACCAATCACATCATAACCTTGTTCTTTAAGTAATGCTGCTGCAACAGAGCTATCTACTCCACCACTCATGCCAACAACTACTTTTTTGCTCATTTCTTTTTCTTCTCCCCTAATACAACAGGCATTTTATAAATCTTTGCAATAACTGCAATTGTATCTGCGATCCATAGCACTATTGTAATCATTACAAATACCGCAAATATTTCACTAAGCAACTTAAATGCTACCACATTGCCATTTAACACTGCATTTGTAATACCAAATGGAAGATAAATCACCCAACTAAGTGTACTATACAAACCTTTTACATATCTACCTACATAATAGTTGCCAACACCCAAATATCCTAGTAAAAGAGTGAGTAGTAACAATTTTGTTCTATTCACATCTTTTGGCATAGTGGTGCTATAATACACTTCTTTTCTGTCATGATTCTTAATTCTTTCTTTTGCTTTTTTATTGCTTGCATTTTCTACTTGGTCACCCGTAATTTTGCAATAAATACACATTGATTTTTGTGGCATTTTACATCCGCATATTGGACAAGTCATAAATTTATCTCCTATAAAATACAATCAAATTATAACACTATACTCTAAAATTTTGCAAGTAAATCACAAAAAAACACCCACGGGTTATAAATATTGAACCGAGTGAAAAATTTGAAATTATTATGAATATTAAAAAAAGAACACTAATTTGATTTTTAGTGCTCTTTTTATTTTAATAATACTGCTCAATATACATATATGCTTTATCAAATACATCTGAATCTTTGATCTTGTATTTAATCCACACTACACTTCTTAAAGCTTTTTTAACTTCTTGTTTTCCTGC